>PTLL01000037.1 GCA_002938315.1 Alphaproteobacteria bacterium MarineAlpha3_Bin2
AAACAGTACAATACTGTCCGGCCACACCAGGCATTAAACATGCGTCCGCCCGTGCCTGAAACTCTGCGACAGGGTGGTACATAACATGGGGGCTAGACAACACTTATTCTTCATCTTCGACCACAGACCAGATTTTCGCATGCGCGCCGTCATCATGCTTTGGGATCACCTTGATCCGCTCCATCACGCCTTCGTTGCCAAGCTCCCTTTCGATGGCTAACAGAGTTCCCGCAGGATGATCGCATAGGCCTGCCGTGTATTCGGCTTCATGGCGCGCCGCCTGAACGGCGGACTCCCTATCGGGGGCGCCGTAATGATCCTGAAAATGGGTCGCTAGGCGAAGGACCACTTCATCAAATTGTTCTTCGGCAATGATCACCGCCTCAACAAAAGTAACACGGCCGAAACTTTCGGTGCCTAGCCAGCCGTTCTTGAATGCCAATTGTTCCTTGTTGGAAAACGTTTCAAGATCGGCATTTGCAAAAGCGAAGGTGCCCGTTACCGCCCATTCACCGGATTCCGCCGCCAACGGAAAGGTATTTGCGTCCGAGACATCGAAGCGCATTGCACGTGGAAATTTCATCAAAGGTTCAGGCGGAACGCTTGGCGATTAACAATGTCGCTGTACGTATCATTTTACTGTTTCCTTTTACATGATTTTTAAAATTACATTACTAAAGGTTAAGTCCTGCCCCCGTTAAGGGCTCAAACTCCCCCGTAGGTTGCCCCATACGGTTCAGCGACGGTTGACATCATATTGGTCCATTGTGTTGGTAATTTCGCCGCTCTGTTTCAATGTGTTTCAATTTGTTTCATTTATCGTTTCCTTAGTCATTATTTCATTAAGACGCCGCCGGTGATTAAAACAACAGACCGCTGATTTGGAAATTAGAAAGGGTCACATCCTTTCAAATCAGCGTGACCTCAATTTTTTTTCCAACTTAGAGCTGTGTCCGAATAAGGCCGGGGTAGTCGTAATGCAACTGATCTGAACAGGGAATAACAGGGAATAACAGGAAAATATCAGGGAAATTGGTTTCGCTGATCTCTTATCAGCGGGCGTTTTTATGCCATCCGAATGTGAGAACTACATTGCCGCTACTCGATGTGAAGGCCAATGATCGGCGAATGCTCTAGACAACGTAATGTTCATTAGGATACTCGGCGGAATACCGGTCTCTTCTATCGACGATTACAGTCACGATTTTTGACCCTTTATCCATTGATTTGGCCATTTCAATTGCCGCAACTACATTAGCGCCTGATGACATGCCGCAGTAGAGACCTTCTTCGCGGCATAATCTGTCAGCCATATTCTTGGCATCCGCATTTTCGACGGTGATCTCCTTGTCCATGACGTTATTTTCAAGAACATCTTCGATCAGAAATCTCAGTTTTGGAACGCCAAAATTCTCCAGAGCCTTGTGGATAGCGCGCGAACGCACCCATTCAATTCGGGGATCATCCGTTGGTACGACCCCGGCGATCCTTAATTCGGGATTTGCCTCTTTCAAGGTTTGGGCGACGCCGAGAAGGGTGCCGCCGGTGCCCACGGATGCTACCCAGACATCGATTTTTCCATCAATCTGTTCGAGAATCTCCTGCCCTGTAAATTCCCGGTGCGCCTTTGTATTATCCACATTGCACAACTGGTTGGCCCACCAATTTGAGGGATCGTTCTGTTGCAGGTCATAGGCTTGTTTCATGCGAATGGCGACAAATGAAGCGGCCCTTTCCACCCCTTGCAACTGATCGGCGCCATCAACGAATTCGTTAATGTCAATGGGCGTCACCTCGGCGCCATAGAGACGAGCGATGCGAACCCGGTCCGCGGAGTTGTAGGCACTCTTGAGTTGCGCGGGCAAAAATATCTTGACCGGATACCCCTTCACGTTTCCGACGAACGAAAGGGCCGGCCCCGTATTACCCGTGGATTGATCAACAATAGTACTACCGGGTTTAAGGTCACCTCTTTTCTCGGCCTCCTCAATCATGCACAGCGCCATACGGTCTTTGATACTACCACCGGGATTTGTGAACTCACATTTGACAAAGATATCCACGCCTAGGTTATCGGTGACATGGTTCAACTTCAGCAGCGGCGTATTGCCAATATGGTCAAGAATTGTCGCCTTTTTAGTCATCTTTTTATCAACCTTTATTAATCCATTAAGTCGAGCGGGGTCACACGCCGTTGTCCAACGCTTTGGTGATTTCGGGCTCATAGGCAAACAGTGCTGGGTGGCCACCGGTATGGATAAACAGGACATTATCGTCTTCCGCGTAGACCCCCTTGCGAATACGGTGGATCATTCCGGCCATGACTTTGCCCGTGTAGACCGGATCAAGGATCAATCCTTCCTTGGATGCGGTCAGACGAAGCGCTTCCAACGCCATTGGATTTAGTTGCCCGTACCCGGGGGCAAGGACATCGTCCATCGTTACCACATCATCAGCTTTGACCGGCATATCGGCTTCGAGCAATTCCGCGATATCTTGGCAACGATCAAATACGCGAGGAGTTTGAAATTCACTGGAACGGCGCACACAAACGCCCAACACCGGGATATCCGAACCCAGGGCGCGCAGCCCAAACAACAAGCCGGCCTGCGTTGTGGTGCTACCCGAGGCAACGACAATTTCATTAATTTCAAGATTCTGCTGCTTAAGGTCGAAAAGAATTTCTTGTGCAGCGACCACATAACCCAACGCGCCCAAGGGGGGGTGTCCCGGTAACAGCGGGATAATATAGGGGGTGCGGCCTTGGGTTTTCAATTCAGCGGCAATCTCGTTAATACGGCGATCAGCTCCCGCTTCGTCTTCGCCTTCGTCATAGCTATAGATGGTGGCGCCCAGTAATTTATTGAGCAAAACGTTGCCGGAATTGCGGTGTGTACTGTCAGGGTCAGGAACCCGCTCCTCCAGCTGAACGTGGCAATCCATGCCGAGTTTTGCCGCAGCAGCAGCCGCTGAACGAACGAAGTTCGATTGCACTGCACCCGTGATAAGGGCCACGTCGGCGCCTTCGGCTTGGGCTGCACCGAAGTAAAACTCAAGCTGCCGCGCTTTGTTGCCACCAAAGGCCAGGCCGGTCATGTCATCGCGTTTAACATAAAGGCTCGGCCCAGCCAGTTCCTTTGTAAGGGCAGGCATTTCCTCTAATGGCGTTGGTGTCCGGGCTAGCTTAGTGCGCGGGAAGCTGTCGAGTTTACCTAACCCACTCATAATGTTTTCATCTTATTTTATGAAATCCAGAAAGAAGTCGTTACCCTGTCGCTGGCTACCTTGGATAATCAGAAAGCGCCAAGCATTAAAGTCCTTTAATATTGTTCGGGTGATTATCTAGATACCGTGAACGCCTTTACGTCTCGGCGGAAAAAAGGTTTATCCTGTTTTTAACCCTTAATCAGAGCCCGAACAATTGAAACCCCAATATTCAAAAGCCTTCTTCTCATATCACGTAATTAAAGCCCGGTTAATGGCTGCGGCCTTGTCCCTTGCCGTAATATTAGGGACTCCTTACGGCCTCAAGCCCACCAAGGCAGACCCCTTTTCCCCAGAAATTCTTAATTCAGTCGTTAGCCTATTGCCCCAATGGCCCGGCAGCGGGCGTCGCCCCAAGGAACCGGAAGGTACTGCCGTCGCTGTGTTGCCTGGAGGTTACTTAGTCACCAACGACCATGTTATCGGCCCCGCCAAGACAATTCGAATCAGGCTGGAAGACGGACGGATTCTTCCCGCGGATATTATCGGTAGGGATGCAGCCACCGATCTTGCCCTGCTAAAAGTCTCCATTGAATTGCCGGTTCCCGCAATTGGTCCGGAACCTAAATTGGGGAAACGCGTTTGTGCCATCGGCAATCAATTTGGCATGGGGTTGTCGGTAACTTGTGGTGTTGTTTCAGCGGTTAGGCGTACGGGCACCGGCTTCAACCCAGTCGAAGACTTTATCCAAACCGACGCGGTCATAAATCCGGGGGGATCGGGCGGCGCCCTGGTAGATGGTGAGGGTCGGTTGGTCGGTATTATTTCTGCGATTTTCACAAAAGACAGCGATGCAAATATCGGCGTCAATTTCGCATCTTCAATGAATCTGGTGATGCGGGTGGTAAAAGACCTCAAGGAACTGGGGCGAGTCCTGCGCGGCAAGTCGGGGTTCAGGGTCCGCAATTTGTCCCTAGACGAGCACCTGAAGACGGCCGGCGCGGCGATTACTCATGTCACCCTGGACGGTGCCGCCAATGATGCTGGACTTCAAACCGGAGACGTCATCACCGCCATTGGTGATAGAAAAATTTATAGGGCCTCCGACGTACCCAGCGCCATTCAGTTGGCCCGGCCGGGAGATACACTTCTTATTGAATATCTTCGCAGCGGGAAGCCGGAAACGGTGCCCTTGAAACTTTCTCCCTGATCGGCGCCCTTCACGAGACCGTTATTTGTATACCGAAGAAGCAACGTCTAAATTTTTTCATATTCGCTTTCCTAATCCTTCGGAGGAATGATCAAGCGCATGGCTTTTCTCAGTTGCCTAATTGCAATACTGGCCTTGCCGGTCCGTGCCGAGAATACCACTCCATATTCCGGAACAATCGTAATCGAAATGGACCAACCATTCGAGGCCTTCATAAAAAGACTGACGACAGCCATCAAGGCCAACAAAATGGGCATCGTCGGAAATGCCTGCGCAACCTGTGGGGCTAGGTCCATCGGCGTCACCATTCCCGGCAACAGGGTGATGATGATTTTCAATCCCCATTTCGCCGTTCGAATGTTGAAGTCTAGCGTTGCTTCCGGGATTGAAGCGCCGCTCAGGCTTTATATTACCTAACAGCCGGACGGCATGGCGCGGTTGTCCTATCAGCCTTTTCACCCCTAACCGCTGGGTCACCGGGGAGACTTGGTACACATTAAAATCTGTCATTTCAATGCTTGACCGTTGTTCCATGGACCTTGCCTATCCGTCCTCGCCGGTTAACATTTGGGTCACGGCCATGGTGCAATTATTCCGCCCGACCATCGAAACTCTTTTGCTTGAGCGAGACCGGGCCATAAGCGAATGGCAATCCAAGCACCCGAATACAAATGTTTACGAGGACCGGAAATTGGAAATCACCTCATTCCAGGCCATTTCCGTCGGGAACCAGATCAAGGCCGTGGGAAAGGCCCTGAAAAAAGCAAAGGCCTAATCCGCGACCACCGCGCCAGCAGAAACCAGGGTATCGATCTCCCCTTCATCAAAACCATATTCCGACAACACCTCGCGGGTGTGTTGTCCATAGACAGGGGCGCTGGAGGTAACTTGGCCCGGCGTTTCGGAAAACTTCACCGGTATGCCCAGGGTTTTGACCGGCCCCACTTGGGCGTGGTCGACCTCAACAACCATGTCGCGGGCCACCGTTTGGGGGTCTTTGTGCATCTCATTGACGTTGAGCACCGGCCCGGCGGGAACGCCGGCCGCATCAAGCCTGGCGAGCCAGTCTTCGGTCGAATGCTTGGCGAAGATTGCCCCCAACAGGTCTTCGAGTTCCTTCAGGAAGGTCATGCGATCGGAATTTTCCGCGAAACGTGGATCGTCTGCTATTTCCGGTGCATCCAGAACATCCAACATCCGAAGCCAGTTTTTCTGATTAGCGGCACCCAAGGTGATCCAGCCATCGGTCGTTTGGAATGCCTGATAGGGGCCATTCAACGGATGCGCCGATCCCATCGGCCCGGGGGCAACACCAGTGGCCAAGCCGATAGCAGATTGCCAATAGGTATGAACGATCCCGGCCTCAAATAGTGAGGTGTCGATTTTTTGCCCCTCGCCGGTTTTCAACTTGTGCGCATAGGCGGCGCTGACCGCCATGGCGCCCAAAATTCCCGCCGTAATGTCGGTGATTGGTGCCCCCATTTTCACCGGCGGGCGTCCCGGACCTTCGCCGGTGATGCTCATCAACCCGCTCATGCCCTGAGCGATCAGGTCGAACCCCCCGCGTTCGGCATAGGGGCCGGTGCGCCCGAACCCGGAAATAGCGCAATAAATCAGGCCGGGGTTTTCCTTGATAAGATCGTCATAACCCAGGCCCAGCTTATCCATGGTGTCGATCCGATAATTTTCGATAACCACGTCGGCGGTCTTAAAAAGGCGTTTAATCACCTTTTTGCCGCCGGGTTCCTTAAGATTAACGGCGATCCCTCGTTTGTTGCGATTCATCATCATGAAGGCGGCGGATTCACCATCGATATCAGGGGGCAGGAAGCGCCTGGAATCGTCACCGCCGGGCACTTTTTCGACCTTAATCACATCGGCGCCCATGTCGGCCAGCATCAACCCGCAGGCCGGCCCGGCCATGATGTGCGCCAGTTCGATTACCTTGAGACCGGTTAGGGGTCCGCCATTGCCCGCCATGTCAGCGCCCTTCGAAGTCCGGTTTTTTCTTGTCCAGAAACGCCTGATAGCCGGTTTTGAAGTCCTCGGTGTCGAAACACGCATAGGCTTCTTTGATTTCATCCTCGCTCAACGGCTTGGGATCGGCGAGACGGCCCAGGAATTTTCTGTGCCAACGATGTACCAGTGGCGCACCGTCCGCGATCCGCCGAGCCGTGGCCATAGCCTCTGCCTCGACGGCATCATCGGCGACAATTCGGCTTACAATCCCTTTTTGCAGGGCTTCGGGGGCTTCAAGAATACGGCCCTCAAGAAGGATTTCCAGCGCCCCGGCGTTACCGACAAGATCCCTTAGCGCACCCAATTCCTTAAAACCCATGACCAACCCCAGCTTGCTGATGGGGGCGCCGAAACGGCTCGATTCCCCGCAAATGCGGATATCGCAAAGGCCCGCGATTTCCAACCCGCCGCCGACGCACACGCCCTTGATCATCGCCACCTTCGGAACCGAACAGGCGCGAAAAGCCTTGATGGCCGTGTTCATGAGCATGCCATAGGCTTCTGCCTGAACGGAATTGGACCGTTCGTTGGCGAATTCGGAAATGTCGTTGCCGGGGCTGAAGGCCCGGTCACCGGCGCCGCGAAAAACGATACAACGAAGCCCGGTATCCAAGGAAAGTTCGTTAACGACCTGTCCCAAACGTTTCCACATCGCCTTGGTAAAGGCGTTGAGCTTTTCGGGGCGGTTAAAGACCACCGTTGCGATGTCGCCATCGCGTTCAACCAGAACAACATCGGTCATGGCGTTGTTATCGGGAAACTCCGCCCCAAGGTCAAGTAAATAATGAATTCATTTTTAAGAAATCCATAAGACAAACCGGATATCCTATTATCTTTAGCAAAAAACATTTAATATACTAATTTTAAAGGATAAAAATAAAATTATCAGTTATATTCCTTTTGGAAAAAACCCGCTATTAGCTTGATAAAACGCAATCATTGATTTATGCATTCAAAATGGTATGGTCTTTCCCACCAAACTCGCGCACCGGAACCCAATTTAAAAATTAACTTTTTTGTTATGACCAAACTTCACTCATTTCCCGACAAAGCCACGTCATCCCATGGCGACAGCGCCCTGGCCGAGCGCCTCTGCAATGAGGTCGAGGGCGATGTTTTATTCGATCCGGCCAGCCGCGGCCGCTATTCGACGGATGCTTCTCATTACCAGATAGAGCCTATTGGTGTCGTCGTTCCCAAGACCGCCGACGATATAGCCCGCGTCATCGCCATCGCCGCCGAACAAGGCCTGCCGGTCCTGCCTCGCGGTGCCGGCACCTCCCAATGCGGCCAAACGGTGGGTGAGGCCATTGTTGTCGATGTGTCCAAAAACCTAAACCAGGTGCTCGACTTCGACGCCGACGCCCGAACCGCCTGGGTGGAACCGGGGATTGTCCTGGACCAGTTGAACGCCTTCCTTAAACCTCACGGATTGTGGTTCCCGGTCGATGTATCGACATCCAGCCGCGCCACCATCGGCGGCATGACCGGCAACAACAGTTGCGGGGCCAGATCCATCCGTTATGGCCCCATGCGCGATAACGTCCGCGCCATCGAAGCCATCCTGATGGACGGAGAAACCATGCGCTTCGGCGAGCTTTCCGATAATGCCGCCACGGCGGCGTTAACCGAACGCCAACAATCCTTGGTTGCCGGGCTTTTGGATATCGGTCACCGCGAAGCCACCGAAATCACCAACCGTTTTCCCGACCTGATGCGCCGGGTCGGCGGCTATAACCTCGACGCCTTGATGCCGGACGGGCCAAAGCCGGGCCCATGGGCAGATGCCACCGCCTCTACAACACCATTGCATCCCAATTTAGCGCACCTATTGGTTGGCTCTGAAGGAACCCTGGCGTTTTCCACCCGCATTCAGATCGACTTGCAGCCACTTCCGGCCCACAAGGTCTTAGGGATTTGCCATTTCCCGACGTTCTTTGAGGCCATGGATTCGACCCGCCATATTGTCAATTTGGATCCGGCGGCGGTTGAGCTGGTCGACAGCACCATGATCGACCTCGCCCGTGAAATCCCCTTGTTCAGGGCAACAGTGGATAAATTCGTCCAGGGAGAGCCTGAGGCCTTGCTATTGGTGGAGTTCGCCGGCAACGACAGGGACACGCAATTTAGAGGCCTGAAGCAGCTGGGCGAGTTGATGGCGGACCTCGGCTTTCCCGGAGCCGTCGTCGAAGCCGTCGATCCAGAATTCCAAAAAGCGGTCTGGGAGGTACGAAAATCCGGCCTTAACATCATGATGTCCATGAAAGGCGACGGCAAACCGATTTCCTTCATCGAAGACTGCGCCGTCCGCCTTGAAGACTTGGCCGAATACACCGACCGCCTGACCCAGGTTTTCACCAAACACGGCACCACTGGAACCTGGTATGCCCATGCCTCCGTCGGGTGCTTGCATGTTCGCCCGGTGCTCAATCTTAAATCTAACGTTGATGTTCAAAAGATGCGCGCCATTGCCGAAGAAGCCTTCGCCATGGTGCGCCAGTACAAAGGTTCCCATTCCGGCGAACACGGTGACGGCTTGGTGCGTTCGGAATTTCACGAACCCATGTACGGGGGACGCATCACCAAAACCTTTGAAGAGGTCAAGGATGCCTTCGACCCGGCCGGGCTATACAACCCCGGAAAAATCGTACACCCGGCGAAAATGGATGACCGCACGTTGTTCCGCTACAAGCCGGGCTACAATACCCCGCCCCTGCAAACGGCATTCGATTGGTCCGATTGGGGGGGCTTCGGGGGCGCCGTGGAAATGTGCAACAACAACGGCGCCTGCCGCAAATTCGATGCCGGTGTAATGTGCCCTTCGTTCCGGGCGACCGGTGATGAAAAACACCTGACCCGGGGGCGCGCCAATACCTTACGCTTGGCTCTATCCGGCCAACTGGGCGCCGAGGCCTTCACCTCAGATGCCCTTCACGAGACCATGAAACTCTGCGTCGGGTGCAAGGGCTGCAAACGAGAATGCCCAACCGGCGTTGACATGGCCAAGATGAAGATGGAATTCCTCCATCATTACAACAAGCGTCACGGGCTTCGGCTGTTTGATCGGCTGGTAGCCTACTTGCCACGGTATGCTGGGGCGGCCTCAAAGATTGCGCCATTGCTCAACCTCCGCGATAGAATTCCCGGATTAGCGGGCCTGAGCGAAGCATTGCTTGGTTTCAGCAGCAAACGAAAGCTACCCGTATGGAGCAGTAACCCGTTCCGCTTGGACGAAACCGGGTCAGAAAACGCCGGTGGCCCTGAGGTGGTTCTATGGGCCGACACCTTCAGCACGTATTTCGAGCCGGAAAACGCGCGGGCTGCGGCCAAGGTCCTGGGCGCCGCTGGCTATAGAGTCCACCTGGCAAAATCGGTGGTGGGGAATCGGCCGCTATGTTGCGGACGGACCTTCCTGGCCGCCGGCCTGGTTGACGAAGCCAAAGCCGAAGCCCGGCGGATGTTGGATGCGCTCAGGCCTTTCGTCGAAAGGGGCGTGCCCGTGGTCGGATTGGAACCATCGTGCCTCTTTACCCTGCGCGACGAATTCAAGGCCATGTTTCCCGGAGAGGACACCGACAAGCTCGCCAATTCCGCCTTATTGTTCGAAGAATTCCTCGCCCGTGAGCACGATACCGGAGCCCTGACGCTTGACCTTGAGTCCGCCGCCGGCAACCGGGCCATGCTTCACGGCCATTGCCATCAAAAAGCCTTCGACGCCATGAGCGCGGTCGAAACCGTGCTGCGCCTAATTCCGGACCTTGAGGTCGAAACCATCCGATCGGGATGTTGCGGCATGGCCGGAGCCTTTGGTTTCGACGCCGACCATTACGACGTTTCCATGAAAATGGGGGAACTAGACCTGTTGCCAGCGGTGCGCGAAGTGGCTGAAGAAGACCTCATCGTCGCCGCGGGAACAAGTTGCCGGCATCAAATCCGTGACGGCGCCGACCGGACGGCCCGGCATCCCGCCCTTGTCCTTGAGGCCGCCTTAAAAGATGACCAACGAGATCTCGATGACGCAAGCCGCTGAAAACTCAATCGCCCCACCGCTGCACGACGAAATCCTCGCCGGCATCCGGGAAATGATCTTCACCGGCGCCTTGATTGGCGGCCAGCGGGTGCCCGAAAAAATGATTTGCGAACAGCTTTCCATTTCACGCACGCCGCTGCGTGAAGCCTTGAAAGTTCTGGCTTCGGAAGGCCTTTTAGAACTGCTTCCAAACCGCGGCGCCCGGGTGTCCCGGTTGACCGCCGCCGAGGTCGACGAAATGTTCCCGGTCATGGGTGCCTTAGAGGGGCTTGCCGGGGAAATCGCCTGCCAACGGATCTCCGATGACGGAATCGATGAAATTCGCGCCCTTCACTACCAAATGGCCGCCCATCACAAGCGCCGGGAATTTAGCGAATACTTCGGCCTTAATCAGCAAATTCACGAAAATATTATGGCGGCAACGGGAAATGCGACCCTGGCGATAATGTATGCGTCCCTAGCCGCACGCATCCGCATGGCCCGTTACCGGGCCAACTTTTCACAATCACGATGGGATCAAGCCATGGCCGAACATGATGAAATCCTAAGCGCATTAACGGAACGCGACGGCCCCAGGTTAACCCGTGTCTTGAGCGCTCATCTAAAGAATACCTGCGAAACCGTTAAGAAAGTTATTTTTAATGCTGAGGCGGAAGAGGCCCCATGATCAAAAAGCTATGGGTATTCGTATTCGGGGAGCGGTTAGAAACCCATCTGCCGGAGCGAGTCCGAGAAAGCATCGCCAAGCAGCAGATTGAAAGCGAAAAGCTAATCAGTTAGGTACAGCTTCTGCTCGTCACTATCTTTGCAACCCTTTTCGCCTTCGCCCCTTCGACCGCGCCGGAGGCCGGTTTTCAACCTGTCCCTTGGGCTTTAGCCGGGTATTTTGCCTTTACGGTAATCCGGCTTATCGGGTCACACAGAGGAAAACTGCCGGATTGGTTGTTAGTGGTATCGGTGGTGATGGACATTAGCTTGCTAATGGCCCTGATCTGGAGCTTCCACATCCAGTACATGCAGCCGGCGTCCTTCTACTTGAAGGCGCCGACCATGATCTACATTTTCATCTTCATTGCCTTGCGTGCATTGCGGTTCGAGCCATGCTTAATCCTAATAGCTGGAGCAACGGCTATCGTAGGGTGGCTGTTTCTTGTTCTCTACGTCATTTTATCTGTGCCCGAAGACCCGATGATCACCCGTAACTATGTGACCTACCTAACCTCGAATGCCATTCTCATTGGTGCCGAAATCGATAAAATTGTTTCCATTCTGTTGGTAACATCGGTACTTGCAATTGCGATACTGTACGCCCAACGCACCCTCAATCGGGCAGTCACTGAAAGCATGGCTGCGGCAGATCTGTCGCGTTTCGTTTCCCGCGAGGTCGCGGAACGTATCACTACCGCGGATGTAGAGATTCAACCCGGCGATGGCGAATCCAAGTTCGCCACCGTGATGTTCACCGACATAGAGGGGTTTTCAACAATTTCGGAAAAGCTAAGCCCCCAAGAACTCGCCGGCATGTTAAATGAATACTTCAGCGCTTTAACTGAGGTCATCAACAATCACGGCGGCAACATTTCACAATTCATCGGCGATATGTTGGTCATTACCTATAACGCCTCGTCGCCAAATGAGGATCACGCGCTCAACGCCGTCCGAACGGCATTGGGAATTCAGGCCGTCACCAAAAGCCGCACTTTCGGACAGGGGAAAAACGGGGGAGCAACACTGAAAACCCGCTGCGGAATTAACACAGGTGATATTGTTATTGGTGCGGTCGACACCTCGGACAGACTGGTGTTCACCGTGCACGGCGACAATGTCAACATAGCCGCACGATTGGAACCTTTGAACAAGAAATACGGCACCTACATTTTGGCTGGGGAAAATACCGAAGAGGCCTGCCGCGACGAGTGTGACTTTGAGCCAGTCGGCGAAGTCACCGTGAGCGGAAGGGCGACACCGACAAAAATTTTACGTTAATAGGCTGATCGATTCCAAGGCCGTTACGCCCGAAGCACACCGCCCGTTGCCTTTTCGACACTGGCCACCACTTTCTCCCCGATCAATTCTATTTCCACATCGGTTAGGGTCTTTTCGACCGGCTGCACCACCACGTTAATGGCCAACGACTTCTTCCCGGCATCCAGGTCACCACCTTCGAAGGCATCAAATAATGAAACCTGGGCGATCAATTTCTTTTCCGCGCTTCTGGCGGCGCCGATAACTTGGGCGGCGGAAACACCGGCGTCGACGACAAAGGCGAAATCCCTTTCCACGGTGTGAAATTGGGGAAGGTCCAAATACGGCCGGGTCTTGCTTTTCTTATCCTTGGCCTTTGGTAGGTTGTCGAAGAAAATCTCAAAACCGGCGATTGGCCCTTTAACGCCCATGTCTTTCAAGACCCGCGGATGAATTTCACCAAAGTGGGCAAGAATCATTTTCGGACCCAGCCTCAATACGCCACTGTGACCAGGGTGATACCATTCTGGCGCTTCTGCGACGGCTTCGATTTTATCCACCTGAAGACCCAACCCCGCAAGCACGGCCAGGGCATCGGCCTTAGCATCAAACAAATCCACGGGTCGGGGCGGCTCTGCCCAATTTCTTGGCCCCGTCATACCGGACCGGATGCCTCCGGCAACGATGTCCTGGTCCTCGGGCTTAGCCCCGGAAAATCGTGGGCCGATCTCAAACAGCCCGGCGACGGTGATACCCCTGTCGGCGTTACGCCCGGCGGCGGCAATAAGATTGGGCAGCAATGAAGGGCGCATAATGTCCAGATCGGCGCTGATCGGGTTGATTAATGTCAGGGCTTCGCTACCGCCGCCAAATAGGGCTGCGTGCCGTCCGCCAAGGAAAGAATATGTCACGGCTTCGACCAGGCCGCGCCCCGCCAAAAGACGCCTAGCCTTGGCCCGTCGGCGTTGGTCAGGGCTTAGCGCCGGATGCGGAAGCCCGATGGTATCCATGGGCACGGCGGAAATATTGTCATAACCATGGATACGAACGACCTCTTCCACCAGGCACTCTTCGCCGACGATATCGGGTCGCCATGATGGGATGGAAACGGTGAGCGCACCCTTCCCGTCCGAAACCCCAAAACCAAGTGCCTTCAATATTTCCATGATCTTTTTCTTTGGTATCTTGACGCCGCCGAAGTTTTCAATCCGTTCAATTCTGAGGGTGAGGTCCCGTTTCCAGTCCGGTTCGCTTCCTGCAATCACCAAATCGGACGCCTCGCCCCCGCAAAGGTCCAATATCAGCCGAGTAGCGATTTCCATGCCGTCAACCAGGAAGGCGGGATCGACGCCGCGCTCAAACCGATAGCGGGCATCGGACATCAGATTCAATTTCCGCCCCGTCATCGCCGTGCGCACCGGATCGAAATAAGCGGATTCGACAAAAACATCGACGGTTTCATCGGTGCAGCCCGACACCTCGCCGCCGATTACCCCGCCCAGAGCCTCTGCCTTGGACACATCGGCAATCACCGTCATTTCCGAGTCCAGTTCGTATTCCTTGCCGTCCAGGGCGAGAAGCTTTTCACCTTGTTTAGATAACCGCACATGAATGTCGCCCTTAACCTTGGCAGCATCGAAAACGTGCAGCGGCCGGCCTAAATCCATGGTCATCAGGTTGGTGATATCGACCAGCGCTGAAATCGGCCTCAATCCTATGGCGCTCAATTTATCTTTCAACCATTTGGGACTCTCACCATTTTTGACGCCGCGGATAGTACGGCCGACGAAATAAGGGCACGCGTCTTCGGTGCCTGCCTTAAATTCCAGGTTAACCTTAATCGGACTTTCGAACGCGCCGGGAACAGGGGCGCAATTAAGCGGCTTCATGGTGCCGACACCTGCGGCGGCTAAATCACGGGCGACGCCGCGCACTCCTAAGCAATCGCCCCGGTTGGGTGTAATCTCAATTTCGATGACCGGATCGGCAAGCCCCATGGCTTCAGCCGCCGATGAACCGGGTTTGGCATCGTCAGGCAATTCGATAATGCCTTCATGGTCGTCGCTAAGGTTGACTTCCCTTTCCGACAACAACATCCCATTGGATACAACACCGCGAATATCTGTCGGTTTCAAGGTGATCCCGGTGCCCGGAATATAGGATCCCGATGGCGCGAATACGCCGATAAGTCCGGTCCTGGCATTGGGTGCTCCACAGACGACCTCAACCGTTTCAGATCCGTTATCGACCTGACAGACGGACAATTTATCGGCATCGGGGTGCCTCGAAGCCTCAACAACACGGCCAACGACAAACCCCTTCAAGTCCTTGGCCCGATCATGAACTTTATCAATCTCAAGGCCGATCATAGTCAAGCGCTCGACGACGTCCTCCAGGGACGCCGTGGTGTCCAGATGTTCTTTGAGCCATTGAAAGGGAAACTTCATGGCCTACAACCCCCCGACCATGGACGGGACCTGCAAGGCCCCGAACCCGTAATGGCGGAGCCACCGGAGGTCGGATTCATAAAACGTGCGTAGATCCGGGATGCCGTATTTCAGCATCGCCAATCTTTCGATCCCCATACCGAAGGCAAACCCCTGGTATTTGGTGGAATCGATATTGCAGTTTTCAAGGACCTTGGCATTGACCATGCCGCTGCCGAGAATTTCCAGCCAATCGTCACCATGGCCAATACGGAATTCCCCGCCTTCACGTGTGCAACCGATATCAACCTCAGCGGATGGCTCGGTAAACGGGAAATAGCTGGGACGAAAGCGGACGGGAAGATCATCAACATCGAAGAAAGCCCGACAAAAATCGATAATGCATCCCTTGAGGTGGCCCATGTGGGTGGTCTCGTCCACCACCAGGCCTTCGACCTGATGAAACATCGGCGAATGGGTGGCGTCATAATCGCAACGATAGGTGCGGCCCGGCACGATAATGCGAATCGGCGGTTCCGCCGTCATCATAGTACGAATTTGAACGGGCGAGGTGTGGGTGCGGAGGACAAGACGGTCATCATCGCCCGCGCCTGGAAGGTAGAAGGTATCGTGCTCCTGCCGTGCCGGATGATCGGGCGGAATATTGAGCGCCGTGAAATTGTGCCAGTCGTCTTCAATGTCCGGGCCTTCGGCAACGCCGAGACCCATCTCACCCAGAATTGCCACGACCTCGTCGATGGTCTGGCTGATAGGATGGATGTAGCCTTCGCTTTCCGGCCTAACGGGAAGGGTAACGTCTACGGATTCCCGCGCCAGCCGGGCTTCCAATTCTGAATCGGCCGAAGCCCGTTTTTTTGCTTCGATGGCGTCGGCGATCTCCGCCTTAAGTGCATTCAGGGATTGGCCAGCCTGTTTGCGGGAGTCGGGGTCCATGCCGCCCAACCCCTTCATTAGTTCGGTGATACGACCTTTCTTGCCAAGCGCCGAGACCCGGATTTTTTCAAGGTCATCCAAGCTGCCAGCCTTTTCGACCGCAGACATCAATTCCGAACGAAGCGTTTCTAGTTCTTTCATCGTTGTCTCAGTCCGCTTTTGATCATTAGCAATAAAAAGGGAGCCGCTTATCACTCCGAAGCCGGCTCCCGATTATATTCCCGCATATTCTTTTTGGGATTACGTGTTATTGGCGAGAGCCGCTTGAGCCTGTTCGACCAAGGCCTTAAAGGCATCTGGTTCTTTTATCGCCAAATCTGAAAGAATTTTCCTATCTATCTCAATCCCAGCCTTATCCAGTCCGTTGATGAACTGGGAATAGGTCAATCCGTGCTCACGGGTGCCGGCATTGATCCTTTGAATCCAAAGGGAACGGAACGACCGTTTGCGGTTTCGGCGATCACGGTAGGCATATTGCAGGCCTTTTTCGACGCGCTCGATAGCGACGCGGAAACTGCTTTTGGAGCGGCCCCGATAGCCACTGGCGCGATCAATGGTCTTTTTGTGGCGGGCATGACCAGTGGTACCCCTTTTAACGCGAGACAAGGCAAATTCCTCCCTTAACCGTACGGCAGATAAGATTTAACGATGCGGGCGTCGGCATCGCTGAGGATCATGGTGCCACGTGCCTTGCGGATCATTTTTTGGGGGCGCTTCGACATGCCGTGGCTTTTATTGGCCACGTTGGCCCGGACTTTCCCGGTGCCGGTCAGACGGAAGCGCTTTTTAGCACTGGACTTCGTCTTTAGTTTAGGCATTTCATTCTTCCTTATTTGTTTGGCTATCCGCCAGGTAGAATTTCAAAGCGATTGGGCATGCCTTTGGCCCAAGCCGCTCACGCGCGCGGGTTATACCCCTGTCATATAAGGAAAGCAAGGCGTTGCGAGGAAAGATTTAGGGGTGTTATTTCGGCGCGATGACCATGGTCATCAAACGGCCTTCACTCTTCGGAAATTGCTCCACCTTGGCTTCTTCGGTGACATCCTCGCGAACCCGATCCAAGACCTTCATGCCCAAATCCTGGTGCGCCATTTCACGACCTCGGAACCGAATGGTCATCTTGACCCTATCGCCGTCGCCCAGGAACCGTTTTACGCTCCGCATCTTAACCTGATAGTCATGCTCATCGATGCCGGGACGCATCTTGATTTCCTTAACCTCGATGATCTTTTGGTTTTTGCGGGCTTCGTTGGCTTTTTTCTGGGCTTCGTATTTGAATTTACCGTAATCGAGAATTTTGCAGACAGGGGGATCGGCATTGGGCGATATCTCGACAAGGTCGAGGCCCGCCTCATAAGCGAGATCAATTCCTTCTTGTTTGGAAATGATGCCGACCATTTCTCCATCGGCATCTACTACACGAACCGGATCTGCCTCGATCAGGTCGTTGACGCGCGGGCCCGTTCGGGTCGGCGCTTGATTAAAGGGTCGTCGGGCTATTTAAAAATCTCCTCTCGTTCGTTGAATTAAATCCGGCCCACGTTCATAAAGCCAAACAATGCGGAGTACAGGGCCGCTTTATTCAAGACTTTGCCAGCGGGCCGGCTGCTGCTTCCACAAGTCTAGAGGTTGCCTCTTCAAGCGCAAGTATTTCTTGATCTTTGCCGCCGAGACGACGCATGGCCACCGTTCCGTCAGCCTCCTCATTCGCCCCGACGACCAAAATCACCGGCACCTTCGCGTGACTGTGTTCACGGATCTTATAGTTGATCTTTTCGTTCCTAACATCCAGTTCAGCGCGAAGCCCGGCATCACCAAGGGCGCCAAGAACCTTAGACGCATAAACATCGGCCGCATTGGTAATGGTAGTAACAACGATTTGAACCGGCGCCAGCCACAGCGGGAACCGGCCAGCGTAATTTTCGATGAGAATCCCGATGAAGCGCTCGAAAGAGCCGAGAATGGCCCGGTGCAACATCACCGGCCGGTGTTTGGCGCCGTCCTCGCCGATGTATGAAGCATCCAACCGTTCGGGCAAAACGAAATCCACCTGATGCGTGCCGCACTGCCAATCGCGGCCGATAGCGTCACGCAGGACGAATTCTAATTTAGGACCATAGAAAGCGCCCTCGCCCGGGTTCATGACCAATTCCACCCCGGCGGCGGTGGTGGCGTCCATCAAGGCTTTTTCGGCACGATTCCAGACTTCGTCGGAACCGGCCCGCACCGGCGGACGATCGGAAAACTTGACGACGAAATCATCGAAACCAAAATCACTGTAGATAGAGGCGAGCAACTCAATAAAGATCTTGGTTTCCGCTTCGATCTGATCATCGGTGCAGAAGATGTGGGCGTCGTCCTGGGTAAACGCGCGCACCCGCATCAAACCATGCAGCGCGCCGGATGGCTCATAGCGGTGGCAGGAGCCGAACTCGGCCATACGGAGGGGCAGGTCCCGATAACTGGTGGTGCCCTGCTTGAATATCTGCACATGACACGGACAGTTCATGGGCTTAAGCGCTAGGTATTTCGTCGCGGCGACGTGGCCGGGACCAGTCTCAATCTCCAAGTGGGTCTCGCCGCCACCACGATTCTCGTCAACTTCGGCGATGAACATATTCTCGCGGAATTTCTCCCAGTGACCGGAATCCTCCCACAAGGAGCGGTCCACCAGTTGCGGCGTGTTGACCTCCACGTAGCCGCCGCCCTCCAACCGGACACGCATATACTCCTGAACGGTCCGGTACAGCGTCCATCCCTTGGGGTGCCAGAAGACAGATCCAATGGCCACGTCTTGCAAATGAAACAGGCCCATCTCACGCCCAAGACGCCTGTGATCTCGCTTCTCCGCTTCTTCCAGCATATGGAGGTGCTGCTTGAGTTGCTTTTTATCGGCCCAACAGGTGCCGTAAATGCGTTGCAGCATTTCATTGTTGGAATCCCCCCGCCAATAGGCGCCGGCCAACTTCATTAATTTGAACGCCTTTCCCAGCTTCCCCGTCGACGGCAGGTGCGGGCCACGGCAAAGATCAATGAATTCGCCCTGGCGATAGAGAGAAATTTTTTCGTCCCCGGGGATTCCTTCGATAATTTCGGCTTTGTAATGTTCACCTTGGCCCTTAAAGAACGCGATGGCCTCGGCCCTGTCCCAAACTTCGCGTGTGATTTCCTCGTCGCGGTCGACGATTTCATGCATGCGAGCTTCTATTTTTTCCAGATCCTCGGGGACGAATGGCTCATCGCGGGCGAAGTCGTAAAAAAAACCATTCTCGATGTTGGGACCGATGGTGACCTGGGTTTCCGGAAATAGTTCCTTCACCGCTTCGGCCATTACATGGGCGCAGTCGTGGCGCAGTAATTCAAGGGCGTCTTCATCCTTAGACGTGATGATGGCGACCTCGGCATCGGTTTCAATAGCGCCGCTCAGATCCTTCATTTCACCATCGACGCGAACTGTCAGCGCCGCCTTGGCCAAGCCGGGGCCGATATCGGCGGCCAGTTCGGCACCGGTCACGGGGCCGTCAAATTTGCGGTTGCTTCCGTCGGGAAGGGTGATTGTGACCATTCAATTCACATTCTTAAACAAGCTAAAAGAAGAGGGGCGAAAATGTAGGTAGAAAGAGCCCTCTGTCAAGGAACCCAAACGTTGCAAATTTCCCGAAACAATCAATCCAGTTCCTCCAAAACGTCTTGGGAGGAAAGACCCGACAAGGGCTGACGCCGGAGAATCGTCACAGCCGATCCACGTTGCGCGCAAAGGGCTGGGTCGGAATCTTCGGAAAAAAGCACCACCGATTTACACCCCACGGCGGCAATTAGATGCATGGGGCCGGTATCGTTGCCGATGGCGGCAACGGCATCCCGACCCAGTTCCACTAAGTCGAGAAGGCTTGTTTGTCCCGAAAGGTCCACGGCTTCGGAGCACTTTGCCTTAATTCCCGCCATTAGATCTGACTCCGCAGCCGACCCTAACAGGACCGGCGCAATATCGCGTTCCACCAACGCCACCGCCACCTCAGCAAAACAATCTGCGGGCCATCGTTTTGCCTGTCGGTGCTGGGCTCCTCCAGGCGCAAGCAGGACATACCGACCGTTCAGGCCAAAGCGTGAAACATCGGCTTTGGCCCAGGATAGGTCTGATGGGGCCACATCGGATATCCCTGCCATTTCCAATTGTTCAGCTTGACGTTCCACCGTGTGCATGGTGTCCCGGTCCGGGTTGGCATGGGGATGAGAACACCCCCTTGCGATGCCGGACCATTCTGGCTTCGGCCCAGGCCAGAACATACGGAAATAAAAGGAACTGCGATCCGATGTTTGAAGGTCGTAGACCCGGCCAAACCCGCCGCCCAGAAGCCAGCGACGAAGTCTCAACCAACCACTAAGATCACTACCCCCAGGCCGGCCATCCGTCCAGACGTCATCGAAAAGCCCTGAAGCCCTAGCAATATCTTCGAAAGGCTTGGTGGTCAGCAGGGTAATCGGCTGGTCCTTGTGATGACGTCGGATAGCGGCAAAGGGACCGATCGTCTGAACGAAGTCCCCAAGCGCACCCAACTTGATGACCAGGACGCCCCCCGGCTGCCCGACTGGCAGCAATGAGGACATTTACCCGCTTACCTTTTTCTTAGCCGGCGCCTTCTTCTTGGCGGCAGTCTTTTTCTTGACCGGCGCCTTCTTCTTGGCGGCAGTCTTTTTCTTGACCGGTGCCTTTTTCTTGGCGGCGGTCTTTTTCT
>PTLL01000038.1 GCA_002938315.1 Alphaproteobacteria bacterium MarineAlpha3_Bin2
GCGGGCGAACAACAGAGATACCGCCCGGCCGTTGCCGATGGCCGGCGTATTCCCAGGTGATTGCCCGGCGCCGAAGATGATGGCGATTTTATCCTTGAGCCGCATGCAGTCCTCACTGGCCGACGAAGCCTAGTCTAAGGCGATAGCATGGATTGGAAAGTGGGAAAATACCCCTTGAAGGATGGTTGTGGGGGTAATTGAAGTAGGGCCAATTTTTTCTGATTAGCCCATCGATTTTTGAGTGGCGACAAATCGAAGAATTCCGCTTCTTCCGCTCCGACCGTAGCAACAATCGACCCTTATCCGTTGAAAATCATAAGGGGATTAGAAATTTCGAAAGCGATTATACGCAGATAACGTTTTGAAAGCGATTATATAAGATGATCTACCCTCCTTGGATACATGAGGGCAACAGGTGCATATTCATGTATTTAGAGGATTGATATTAAAGGGCTTATTTTACCGCCGGTTGGGTCTCGTTCCTTTCGGTAAGGATGGCGGCAATCAATGTTGCCGCAAAGCGGGCTTCCGGCGGGTCCGCCCGCGACGTCAGCACGATCGGCACCTTCGCCCCCATGACCACGCCGGCGGCCAGCCCGCTCATGAAATAGACCATCATCTTGAACAATCCATTACCCATTTCGATGTTGGGGACGACGACGATATCGGCGCGCCCGGCGACGGGGCTGTCGATGCCCTTGATGTTGGCGGCCTCGGGCGATACCGCCAGGTCAAAGGCAAAAGGGCCATCGATGATGCAGTGGCTAAGCTCTCCTTTTTGGGCGCGCTCAACGATTTCTGCGCTCTCGACGCTGGATGGCATTGATGGGTTGATCACCTCGGTGCCAGACAGGACGGCGACTCTGGGCTCCGGATTGCCCAGTCCGTGGGCCATATCGACGGCATTGCGGATGATGTCCATGCGCGTATCGACGGTGGGTGCCACGTTGACAGCACCGTCGGTAATCAGCAGCACTTTGTCGCGGCCAGGAATGGTCATGTGAAAAACATGGCTGATGCGCCGGTCGGTGCGCAGCCCAGAATCACGATTGGCGACAGCCCGCATGAGGGCATCGGTGTGGACATGGCCCTTCATGATGCCTTTGACGGTTCCCGATGCGGCCAGGGATACTGCCGCGCCTGAAATGGCCTCTTCGCCTTTCAGGTCAACGATCTCAATGCCGGTGTTGTCCCAACCGATAACGTCAGATAGCGATTGGATGGTTTCACGATCGCCGACCAGCACTGGGTCAATGATATCGGCTTTGGTGGCTTGGCGGGCACTTTCCAGGGCGACTTCGTTATCGGCGCCGGCGATGGCCATGGGGCAACAGGGGAGAGAGGCCGCCTTTGTCAGCAGATAGGGAGGGACCTCATAGGGCGCATCGCTCAACATGTGATCGCGCCCCCTGATCACTCTAAGTTGGCTGTTGCGGTTTCATGTCGCTGGGGTCGATTCCTGCCACTTCCACCGGTGCCGTCATGGCGTCGCGCCGGAACGGCTCGCCTAGTTCCTGGTTGAGAACAACCTCGATAAAGGTCGTTACGCCATCTTCTTGGGCCTTGCAGGCATCTTGCAACGCGCTAGTAAGTTCCGATTGGGTCGTCACTTGCACCCCTTTCAGGCCACAGCCTTCGGCGACCTTGGCGTAACTGAGTTCGGGGTTCAATTCGGTGCCGACGAAATTATTGTCGTACCAGAGGATGGAGTTTCGCTTCTCCGCGCCCCATTGGTAGTTCCGGAAAATGACCATGGTGATTGCCGGCCAGTCCTCGCGGCCCACCGACGTCATCTCGTTCATGGAAATGCCAAACGCGCCATCGCCCGCGAACCCGACGACGGGGACATCAGGGCAACCGATTTTGGCGCCGATAATGGACGGGAAACCATATCCGCAGGGACCGAACAGACCTGGTGACATGTATTTCCGGCCCGCTTCAAAGGTTGGATAGGCATTGCCGATGGCGCAGTTGTTACCGATATCACTGGAAATAATCGCTTCTCTCGGAAGCCCCTCCTGAATGGCGCGCCAGGCTTGACGCGGCGACATCAGGTCAGCATCCCGGGCGCGGGAATCGGCATTCCAGGTGGTTCCGGGATCGTCCTCTTCATGATCCAAGCTAGTCAGCGTTTGCAGCCATGCAGACTTAGTCTGATGGATAATAGCTTTTCGCTCATCGCGGCCTTCATCGCCCGCCGTGGTCGACAGTTGCTCCAAAAGTTGCTGCGCCACTAATTTGGCGTCGCCGCAAATCCCGACCGAGACCTTTTTGGTCAGGCCGATGCGATCCGAATTGAAATCGACCTGGATGATGTCCGCCTTCTGGGGCCAGTAATCGATGCCGTAACCGGGCAGCGTCGAGAACGGATTGAGCCGGGTGCCCAGGGCCAGAACCACATCGGCTTGTGCGATCAGTTCCATCGCCGCCTTGGAACCGTTGTATCCCAACGGCCCGGCGGCCAGCGGGTGGCTGCCGGGAAAACTGTCATTGTGCTGATAGCCGTTGCACACCGGCGCATCCAGGCGTTCGGCCAAGGCTTGGCAATCCGGGATGGCGTTGCCGATGACGACGCCGGCACCGGATAAAATAACCGGAAATTTGGCCTCGGACAGCAACTTTGCCGCCTTGGCGATGGCCTCGGCACCTCCGGCGGGGCGTTCCAGGCGCACAATTTGCGGCAGTTCGATGTCGATCACTTGTGTCCACAAATCGCGGGGTACGTTGATTTGCGCCGGCGCCGATCCACGGATCGCCTTTTCGATGACGCGGTTCAGGACCTCCGCCATTCGCGTGGCATCACGAACTTCTTCCTGATAGCAAACCATGTCCTTGAACAAGGCCATTTGTTCGACTTCCTGGAAACCGCCCTGGCCGATGGTCTTGTTGGCGGCCTGTGGGGTGACTAAAAGCATCGGGGTGTGATTCCAATAGGCGGTCTTGATCGGCGTCACAAAGCCGGTGACGCCGGGACCGTTCTGGGCGATGGCCATGCCGATTTTTCCGGTCGCGCGGGTGTATCCGTCGCAGATCAGGCCGCCGTTGGTCTCGTGCGCCACATCCCAAAAGGTGATACCGGCTTTCGGAAAAATATCCGATATCGGCATGAACGCCGATCCGATGATGCCGAAAGCATGCTCAATGCCATGCATCTGCAAGACCTTCACAAAGGCTTCTTCGGTCGTCATTTTCATGTCTATATCCTTCCTTTTTCATGCGGCGCGGGCACCAAAGGACCGGCCGGATAAAGCTTCTTGGTTAAAGTATTAACTACTTGGGCTTTAGGTGGCAATGGCGTCCCTCGGGTCCAGATAGTCGTAGCCGAGGTCGTCGGCCACCGCCTTAAAAGTAACCTTCCCCCGGTGCACGTTGAGTCCGTTTAACAGGTGTGGATCGTCTTCCAGGGCTTGCTTGTACCCCTTGTCGGCGATCGCCAGCACGAACGGCAGAGTCACGTTGTTAAGGGCATAGGTAGATGTATGAGAAACCGCCCCCGGCATGTTGGCGACGCAGTAATGAACGACGTCGTCGACCAGGAAAGTGGGATCGGCGTGCGTCGTCGGGTGTGAAGTTTCGAAGCAGCCGCCCTGGTCGATGGCGATATCCACCAGTACCGCACCTTTCTTCATATTCTTGACCATGTCCCGGGATACCAGCTTCGGTGCTTCGGCCCCCGGTACCAACACGGCGCCGATAACAAGATCGGCGGCGAGAACCTGCTCTTCGATGGTCAGGCGTGTCGAATAAATGGTCTTCAGCGCCGGGCCAAAACGGACAACCAAGGCCCGCATGGTATCCACGTTGCGTTCAACCACGGTGACGTCGGCTCCCATGCCGAGCGCCATATAGGCGGCATTTTCACCGGCTACCCCGCCGCCGAGGATGACAACCTTCGCTGGTTGGACGCCGGGCACTCCGGCGAGGAGAACACCCCGTCCTCCTTGTGCCATTTCAAGGGCATGTGCGCCGGCCTGCACCGACATCCGTCCGGCGACTTGGGACATGGGTGCCAGCAACGGCAGACCGCCATGGGTGTCTGTTACCGTCTCATAAGCGATGCAAATTGCGCCACTTTTGACCAGATCCTTCGTCTGCTCAGGATCGGGGGCAAGGTGCAAATAGGTGAACAACAGCTGATCTTCGCGCAACATTTTGCGTTCACCTGCCTGGGGTTCCTTGACCTTGACGACCATGTCCGCCTTGGCGAAAACCTCTTCCGCGGTTTTCACGATCTTGGCACCCGCCTGTCGGAAGTGATCGTCCGTGGCGTCGATGCCGAGACCGGCCCGCGTTTCCACCATCACCTCATGTCCGTGGTACACGGCCTCGGCGACACTCTCCGGGGTCATGCCTACCCTGAATTCGTTGTTTTTAATTTCTTCTGGAACGCCGATTAACATGGTGTGGGCCCTCCCTGTATCAACACAAAAAAACACTTCCGCGCAGGATCGCGTTAAAGATGCCGCGTCAACGGGGGTAAGTAACGATGAATATAACCGTGACCTTTGTAACGGGAAAGGGTCCGTCGGCAGTTACCATTCAAAAGGCGGGCGTGACCGGCTGGGGGGAGCCTGCCATAATCGCCGCCTAAAAAGACATTAGCTACCTTGGAGAACCCCCATGCAATACACCGCCAACACGCTGGAAAACCACTGGATGCCGTTTACCGCGAACCGGGATTTCAAGGCCGATCCCCGGCTGATGGTTAAGGGCGAGGGGATCTATTACTGGGACCACAAGGGCGGCAAGATTATTGATGGGTCTTCGGGATTGTTTTGTTCCGCCGCCGGCCACTGCCGGCCGGAGATCGCCGACGCGGTTAGCGCCCAGCTCCGGGAAAACGATTTCACGCCGCCGTTTCAATCCGGCCATCCGGGCTCGTTCGAACTGGCGGCCAAGGTCTCGTCGCTGATGCCTGACGGCATCAACCACGTCTTTTTCACCAACTCCGGATCGGAATCCATCGACACGGCGCTCAAAATCGCCATGGCGTATCACCGTGCCAGGGGCGAAGGCCAACGCACCCGCTTCGTTTCGCGCGAAAGGGCGTATCACGGCGTCAATATCGGCGGTACGTCGTTGGGAGGAATGGTCAAGAACCGCGAGACCTTTTCGGGTTTGATGCCGAGTATCGTCCATATGCGCCATACCTGGCTGGAAAAAAACCGCTTCGCCAAGGGGCAACCCGAACACGGCGCCGAATTGGCTGAAGATTTACAGCGCGCTGTGGAAACCTACGGCGGGTCCACCATCGCGGCTTGTTTTATAGAACCTATCGCCGGGTCCACCGGCGTTTTGGTGCCGCCGAAGGGGTACTTGGAACGGCTTCGCGAAATCTGCGACACCCACGGCATTCTTTTGGTGTTCGATGAAGTCATCTGCGGTTTCGGGCGCACCGGTAAGGCCTTCGCCGCGCAATCGTTCGGGGTCACGCCGGATATCATCACAATGGCCAAGGCATTGACCAATGGCGCCTTGCCCATGGGGGCGGTTGCCGTCGACGATGAAATTTATGACACCGTTGTCAATGCGGCGCCGGAAAATGCCATCGAGTTGTTCCATGGTTATACCTTTTCCGGCCATCCGACAGCGTGCGCGGCGGGGCTGGCGGCATTGGAAATTTATGAAAAAGAAAATCTTTTCGAGCGCGCCGCCGAATTATCGCCCTATTTTTTGGATCAAGTGTATTCCCTGCAGGACTTGAATGCGGTCACCGATATCAGGGGCTACGGCCTGATTGCCGGCTTTGATGTTGCCACGGGCGATGCGCCCGGCCAACGCGGCACCCAGTTGCAAAAAGACCTGTTCTGGAGCGGCCTGCACGTGAAGTTCACCGGCGACACCGGCATTATCGCGCCGCCGTTCGTCGCCGAAAAGGAACACATCGACCAGATCGTCGGGATTCTCCGGGAGAAATTGGCGGAATTGTAGGCATGCGGGCGTTATTGCAACGCGTGACCGAGGCCAGTGTCAGCCTTGAGGGCGAGGTGTTTTCGCAGATCGGCCCGGGGCTGGTCGTTTTGGTTTGCACCGAAAAGGGCGACGATGAAGCGGCCGCCGATTATTTCGCCCGCAAAATCGCCAATATGCGTCTGTTCGCCGACGGGGACGGCAAAACAAATCTGTCGATCCTGGACGTTGGCGGTGAGGCCCTGGTCATCAGCCAGTTTACCCTGGCCGCCGATTGGCGGAAGGGAAACCGGCCCGGATTTTCTGCTGCCGCCGACCCGGAAACTGCCCAACGCCTATACAAATATCTCTGCCAACGGTTGGCCGGGGAGGGGGTGCCGGTGATGACCGGGAAATTCCGTTCCCACATGGCCGTCAGCCTGGTCAATGATGGGCCCATGACGATCTGGATGGACGGCGGCGAAAAGTAGCCCCGCCCTGGCTCAGCCCGCAAGCAACAGGATCAGGATGCCGCCGCCGACCAGGAGGATGCCTGCGAATTCCAGCCGGTTGATCTTTTCGCGGAAAAATACCGCCGACGCGATGAAGGTGAAGATCAGCTCAATCTGACCCAAGGCCCGCACGTAAGCGGCGTTCTGCATGGTGAACGCGGTAAACCAGCCGATTGAGGCCAAGGCGCCCGCCACCCCGACCGACAGCGACGGCCGCCAGTGAACCAAAACGGCCTTAAGTTGATCGCGTTCCCGAACGGCCAGATACAAGCCCATCATCACCGTCTGCATGATCACCGACACGGCCAGGGTAAAGGCCGCCTGCATGAGAAAGCCGTCGCCGCCCAAGGACAGCGCGCCGCCCCGGAACAACACCACCGACGCGCCAAGGAACGCGCCGCAGGTCAGCCCAATCAGGGTCGGCTTTTCGGTCAAGCTGGTGAACAGGTTGGCGGCGGTGAATTTGGTTTGGGCCACTGACAACGCTATAACGCCGATCAGGCTGACGGCGATGGCGGCCACCGCGCCGAAGCTCAGGCTTTCACCGAGGATGAGGAATCCGAGCAGCGCCACCTGCACGGTTTCGGTTTTTGAAAACGTGGTGCCGACGGCGAAATTCCTGAATGAAAAAAGCCAGATTAACAGGAAGGTGAAAATAATCTGTGATAGCCCTCCCAGAAAACAATAGATCAAAAACTGATTGTTGACGGCGGGAATGTTGAGGTCGCCGAACCGGGTCAGCCCCCAGACGTAAATGATGGCGAACGGCCAGGCGTAGAAAAATCGGACATAGGTTGCGCCGGCGGTGCTGAGCCGGGACTTCAAATGTTTTTGCAATGCCGATCGCAAGTTCTGAAAGAACGCGGCGGCGATGGTGAAGGGAATCCAAAGTTCGAACATGGCGGCGATTATAACGGTTGCGCCGCCCCCGTCATCTGCGTTTCTATGGCCCCCAAAAGTACTATTGTATGAGTGTATGAGGATCTACCCTTGGCCGCGATCCTGCCCAACAAAGCCCAAGCCGTAATTATCGGCGGCGGCGTTATCGGATGTTCTATCGCCTACCATCTGGCTAAAATCGGTTGGTCGGATGTGGTGTTGGTGGAACGCAAAAAACTGACATCGGGCACCACCTGGCATGCCGCCGGCCTGATCGGGCAGTTGCGCGACAATCAGGACATGACCAAACTGGCTAAGTATACGGCAGAGCTGTATTCGGGTCTGGAGGCGGAAACCGGCCAATCCACCGGGTTTAGGCAAACCGGGTCGCTTTCCATCGCCACCAACGAGGGACGGTTGGAAGATCTCAAGCGCCGGGCCGACATGGCCAAGGTGTTCGGGCTCGGGGTTGATGTGCTCGATGCCGATGGCTGCAAGGAACTTTATCCGTTGATCACGGTCGATGATGTGTTGGGTGGTATTTTCCTACCCAGTGACGGCACCGCCAATCCCATTGACGTCACGATGGCGCTGGCCCGGGGCGCCCGGGATGGTGGCGTCCAAATCTTTGAAGACACCAAGGTCACCGCCATCAATCATGATGATGGCCGCATCAACGGGGTCGACACTGACGCCGGCACAATCGAGGCCCCTTTTGTGGTGTTGGCGGCCGGCATGTGGAGTCGTGACATCGGCGCCACCGTCGGGGTTACGGTGCCGTTGCACGCCTGCGAGCATTTTTATGTCGTCACCGAACCCTTCGAAGGCGTGACCCCGGACCTGCCGGTGTTCCGGGATTACGATTCTCAGTCCTATTTTAAAGAAGACGCCGGCAAGTTGCTGATCGGCGCGTTTGAGACCGAGGCAAAACCCTGGGGCATGGACGGCATCCCCGAAGATTTCTGCTTCGATCAATTACCTGACGACTTCGATCATTTCCAACCGATTCTGGAAGGCGCACTCAGGCGCCTGCCAGCGCTTGAAAACGTAGGAATTCAAACATTTTTCAACGGGCCGGAAAGTTTCACCCCGGACAACCGATATCACATTGGCGAGGCGCCGGGGCTGACGGGCCTGTTCGTTGCCGCGGGTCTCAATTCCATCGGCATTCAGTCGGCTGGCGGCATTGGTAAAGTGTTGGCAGAATGGATGCGTGACGGCCTGCCGCCAATGGACCTATGGACCGTCGATATCCGTCGCAACATGCCATTTCAGGCCGACCCAGATTATTTGCGGGAACGGGTGACGGAGACCCTAGGCCGGCTTTATGCAGTACACTGGCCCTTTTATCAGCCCCACACCGCACGCGGTATTCGCCTGTCGCCCTTTTATGACCGTCTTGCAAAACTGGGTGCTTGCTTCACCGAAGCCCAGGGCTGGGAACGCCCGGGCTGGTTTGCCCCCGAAGGCGTCGACCCAGAGTATGTCTACAGTTTCAAACGCCAGAACTGGTTCGAACATTCCGCTGCCGAACACCGAGCCGTACGGGAAGCCGTGGGGATGTTCGATCAGACCTCGTTTGCCAAGTTCGAACTTCAGGGCCAGGACGCCGAAGCGGTGCTGAACCGGGTGTCGGCAAATGATGTCGCCGTCGAGCCGGGGCGCATAGTCTATACGCAGTGGCTGAATGAACGGGGCGGCATTGAGGCCGACCTCACCGTTACCCGCTTGAATTCCGACCGCTATATGATCGTCACCGGCGTCGGCACGCAGGTGCGCGATTTCCAATGGTTGATGCGCCAAATCCCCGATGGGGCCGACGCCAAACTTACCGATATCACCGAAGACCTCGCCGTATTGGGCGTCATGGGGCCTGCGTCCCGTGCCCTGTTGGCGGATGTCAGCGACGTTGATTTTTCCAATGGTGGTTTCCCTTTTCAAACATCAAAAGAAATCGATCTCGCCGGGGCGCAGGTACGGGCGTCCCGCATTACCTATGTCGGAGAATTGGGCTGGGAGTTGTATATCCCCTTGGATGGCGCGGTGGCGGTATTCGAGGCTATTTTGGACGCCGGTAAAAATCACGGGCTGGTCCCGGCCGGCATCCATGCCATGAATTCACTCCGGATCGAAAAAGCCTACCGCCATTGGGGTGATGACATCGGCGATCAGGATACGCCGCTGGAAGCGGGTTTAAGCTTTGCCGTCGGCTGGGATAAGCCGGGTGGATTTATCGGTTTTGAGGCCCTGTCAGAACAGCGCCGTGCCGGGGTTAAACGGCGTTTGGTTCAGTTCGCCCTGGAGGACCCGGAACCGCTGCTATATGGCAATGAGCCAATTTGGCGCGACGGAGAGATTGCCGGTTACATCACGTCTGCCATGTATGGTCATACCCTGGGCCGTGCCATCGGGTTGGGTTATGTCTCGAATGGGAACGGAAACGTTGATGGAGATTTTATCACCGTCGGGACCTATGATATTGAGATTGCCGGCAGGCGATTTAAGGCGAAAGCTTCGATAAAACCACTCTTTGACCCTAAGAGTGAACGGGCAAAGGTATAGTGGTTTTGGGCTTGAGATGTATTCTTAACTGGACATTAATGCTAACCCTTATCCAGTAAGGGTTTCTGGGGTTTCAGACTGCTAATTAGCACTATGGCCTTTCAATAATTTGTCCCGCATAGACCTCGCCAGCCGCTTCCGGTCTGCCCGCTTGGTGTAATACTCCACCATAACGACATTCCCCAGTACTACAGATGCTGACGCCTCAGGAAGAAGCAACGCGGCTTCTGACATGACTTTCTATGTAGCTGACGAAACCGGCAGCGATTACGGCGACAACTCAACCGAATATGCAAATCTTGGAATAACTATTGTCGATTCAACAACGTTTCAATTCGTTTACGCCCTATCCGGTTCCTATACAGTCGGCACTGCAGCACCGACGGTGACCGTTTCTTTCGACATTTCCTCCACGCTCCAAATGACAGGAACGGCCGCGGATGCCTGCAAAATGTGGTTCTCGGCACCTGTTGTCTCGACGACGATCGGATAACGCATTAAGCGGGCTCATCGTCCCAAACCTTCTCACGAAGACGGATGGCCGTGGCTTCATTAATCAAGCGCTGCCTCCCTCTCCTTAGGTGACACCACATATTCCGGAAACAAAAAGAGGGCCGCCTTAGCGACCCTGAGGTTCGACTCGTTTGGGGGGAAGAATGAGTCGGGTGAAGGATTATTATTATTGTTATCTAATGTGCCTCGGTGGTTGCCGGTAAACGGCGACGGTCATGCGCCGATGGGAAAGGCCAAGAAGATGGCCTACGCCACGTAGCCAATACAGAATTTGTCTCATATTCTAAATCCTTCACAATCTTGCCGCCGCCTTAGGTAAGATGGCATTGAAGCCCGGCAAAGTGACAATTACTTGCCCGAAATGTGTTTTTCCTGTGATGATTTGCCTTCCTGCAGTGAAAATGGACAAATGGCTATCAGGACAAGGGCATCAACATGAAAAAGATTGTTCATTCAGCTTTCGTCACACATTTGGAATGTTCAGAAACCGGCGAGCATCACCCCAAGGATACTCTTCTTGGGCTGTCCAAGGCCGGTGCGCCGCTGATCGTGCGTTATGACCTGGATGCCCTTGGCGCCGCCATCGACAAAGAGACCGTGGCCGCCCGTCCCCCCGACATGTGGCGGTATCGGGAATTCCTGCCCCTGGGCCCGGATGTGGAAGTGATCAGTTTGGGTGAAAACACAACGCCGCTCGTTCGGGTGCCGACGGTGGAAAAACGATTGGGGGTGGCGGAAGTCATGATAAAGGACGAAGGCCGCCTACCGACCGGGTCTTTCAAGGGCCGGGGCATGGCCACGGCGGTCAGCATGGCCAAGGCATTTGGAGTTAAGCGCATCGCCATTCCGACGGCGGGGAATGCTGGTGCCGGGTTAGCCGCTTATGCGAGCCGCGCAGGCATCGAGTCTTTTGTCTTTACCCCAGCCGATACCCCGGAGGTCACGGCCAGCGAAATCGCCTTTCACGGCGCCAAGGCGTGGCGGGTGGACGGTCTGGTCGGCGACTGCGCCAAGATCGTTGCCGATGGGACCGAGGAGATGGGTTGGTTCGACCTCACCACCTTGAAGGAGCCCTACCGGGTCGAGGGCAAGAAGACCATGGGGCTGGAATTGGCCGAGCAATATGGCTGGACCTTGCCCGACGTGATTTTTTTTCCGACCGGCGGCGGCGTCTGCCTGATCGGCATGTGGAAGGTATTCGAGGAGCTTAAGCAGATCGGCTGGATTGATGGGCCGTTGCCGAAAATGGTGGCGGTGCAATCCACCGGCTGTGGGCCCATCGTCGAAGCCTTCAACGCCGGCGCTCGGGATGTTGAGCCGTGGGGCGATGTTACCACTGAAATTCACGGGGTGCGCGTGCCCAACCCGCTTGGCGGCAAGATGGTGTTGGAGGTTCTATATGAATCAAATGGTTTCGGCACCGCCGTCGATGATGACGCCGTGCATGAAACACGGGCCAGGGTGTGCGCCGAGGAAGGACTGCATATCTGTCCCGAAGGGGCGGCCTGTCTGGTCGCCCTTGAAATGGAACGGGAAGCCGGACGGGTCGGCCAACAAGACCGGGTGGCGGTGTTTAACACGGCCAGTGGCCTAAAATCACCAATGCCGCCAATGACCCGAGGTTTGGATAAGGACCAAGTCGTGGATTATTCTACGTTTTAACGATGCGGCGTCTCCTCCCCATTTCGATGTTGGTGATGGCCGCCTGGGTTATGGTCCTGATGCGGCCTGTGGCGGCGGCGGAACCGGTGGACCTGGAACTGGTGCTGACAGCCGACGGGTCGGGCTCCATCGATGACGAAGAACTGGCCCTGCAGCGCCGCGGGTATGCCGAAGCCATTACCCATCCCCAGGCTCTAGATGCTATTCGCAGTGGTTTCCGCCAGGCCATCGCCGTGGCCTATGTGGAATGGGGAGCGCCTGAGCCTCAGCACACCATTGTCGATTGGATGAAGATTTCCGACCCGGTTTCGGCAAAGGCGTTCGCGGAGCGCCTTATCCACGAGCCCCGCCAGGCCTTCGGCTATAATTCCATCTCGGCCGCCATTGATTATTCGGCCAACCTGATCCGCACCAACCAATTTACCGGGTCGAGAATGATCATCGACGTTTCCGGGGATGGCCCGCAGATCGGCGGCCGCCTACTTTCTTCGGCCCGTGGCGAGGCCGTGCTCAGCGGCATCACCATCAACGCCCTGGTCATCGATGCGCCGGGCGGCGGTCACCGGGGACCGTCGGGGGAACCGCTGGTTGATCATTACCGCAATGACGTGATTGGTGGTTCCGGCGCCTTCGTCATGACGGCGCAAAGCCGCCGCCATTTCGCCATCGCCGTACGTCGGAAATTAATCCTGGAAATCGCAGACACGGGTAGTCTTAGAATAAGGCGTTGAAATAAAAGGCCGGACCAGAGTCTATCTCGCCCCTCGACGGCGGTGGCGGGAATAAAGAAAATATTCTAGTTGTCAGACTTCCATCCTTTCAGTATTCCCTTTCATAAGCCCCCTGGCCGGGCTTCGTGGGCAAACCCGGTCAAACGTTGAAAAGCCGATGAAACATTGGCGGTGTGGGGCATTTGTGAAAAACCTGGGATTCGACCCGCTTGCGGATGTTCCGCAAGCCGGCACTTTCTTTATAGGGGAGAGAGACGATGAGGGATCAAAATTCGGAATGGCTGATTGAGTTTTCCCAGGAATATGATGATGGCTTTAAAGTGACCAAACGTGGCCTTGATGCCTCGCCCATGGTGATTAAGAAATTCGAAATCGGGCGGAATGAGGTCATGGCATTTTCCAACCATCAACGTGCCAACAAGGCATTGACGGCATTTCATTTCCACCCTGATTTTCCGGTCGAAGACCGACCAGCATACATGCGCCGCCATGAGGAAGGTCATCAGATTGCCATCAGCACCGGTATACTCCAAGCGGCGCAACGTGCACAAATGCTTAGAATCATTGAAGAAAGAGTATCGGGATGGGGTCGCGGCGTAGCGGTGGGGCTACAGTCCGTTGCCCTATATCTTTCCGCCGGCGTCCCGTTAACGCGCTGAGATTCATTTGCCAGGAAACAGGGGGCTAAGCCCTAGTGTTGGGCGCGCGGGGCGGGTATCGTTGCGCCTATGAGCGAAACCCACCCAGAAATTCGTGATGGAATCCGGGCTTTGTGTAAGGGTTTCCCGGGCGAATACTGGCGGCAATGCGACCGCGAACGCGCCTATCCTACGGACTTCGTCGGCACTTTAAGCGATGCCGGGTACTTGGCCGTTCTGATCCCCGAGGAATTTGGCGGCAGCGGGCTTGGCATTTCCGAAGCCGCCGCGATCTTGGGCGAAATCCATCATTCGGGCGGCAACGCCGGCGCCTGTCATGCCCAGATGTACATCATGGGCACCGTGCTCCGACATGGATCGGACGCCCAGAAAAAAGAAATCCTGCCTAACATCGCCAGTGGCGAACTGCGTCTGCAGGCGTTCGGCGTTACCGAACCGACCAGCGGCACCGACACCAGCCGCATTCGCACCACGGCGGTCCGGGACGGCGACGATTATATTATTAATGGCCAGAAGGTATGGACATCCAGGGCCGAACATTCGGACCTGATGTTAGTGCTGGCCCGTACACAGCCCCGTGACGCCGGCAAAAGACCCCATGACGGCATGTCAGTGTTCATCATCGACATGCAGGACGCCAAGTCCAAGGGACTCAGCATCAAGCCGTTGCGCGCCATGCTCAACCACGCCACCACCGAGGTCTTTTTCGATGATCTCAGGGTGCCCGCCAAAAACCTGATCGGGGAGGAAGGCAAGGGCTTTCGCTATTTATTGGACGGCTTGAATGCCGAGCGGATATTGATTTCGGCGGAAGCCATTGGTGACGCCCGCTGGTTCATCGAAAAGGCCTCCGCCTATGCCGGTGAACGCCGGGTCTTCGACCGCCCTATTGGCCAAAATCAAGGCATCCAGTTTCCCATCGCCCGTGCCTATGCCGCCACCGAAGCCGCCGACCTAATGGTGCAAAAGGCGATCGGTCTGTTCGATCAGGGAGAGGCCTGCGGTTCGGAAGCCAATATGGCGAAGCTGCTGTCCGCGGATGCGTCCTGGGCCGCCGCCGACATGTGCCTGCAGACCCACGGCGGGTTCGGGTTCGCTGAGGAATATGACGTCGAACGCAAATTCCGCGAAACCCGGCTTTACCAGGTCGCGCCGATCTCCACCAACCTGATCCTCAGTTATATTGCCGAGCATGTGCTCGGCCTGCCGCGCTCGTTCTAATTATCGCCGGTTGGAAGCTTCTTCCTGGGCGGGCAATAAACGAAGGCGGCGGCGACCATCAGACCGAAGGCCGTATAGACCGCCGTGAACACCCAAGAAGGTGCCGAATAATAAAGCAGAGCGTTCAGCCAATACTCAATAAACTCCACCTCATAACCGGCAACGCCTTCCTTCCGGCGTAGTTCGTTCTCCCACAAGGTCAATGGGCACCATGCCCCCATCCATTGCTGGATAACGACAAACCCGATGGCCGCCAAGTGGGCAAAGCGGAAGACGCGATTTTGCGTCCATTCCCAGGCCGCCGCCCACCCCGCCAGGATCAGTGCCAGCCCGCCGACTACGAACAGAACGAACACGGCATGGGTTATGCCGATCACATCCGCCCAGAAACCAGAATCCACAGGCTATCTCCCGAATTGTCATTGAAAGGATAGCGCTTTTTGTTGCTCCGGTGCTAAATGTTACCAGAAGACCTTGGGACAAGAACGGAGCTCAGGCCATGAGCCTTGATATGGATCTTTTGCGGCATTGGATCGGGCGCACCGAGGATGCCGCCGATGTGGTGACGGCGGCGCCGTTGGCATCGCTGGCGGCGACGCTCGACCGTGACGACCCCGATCCCCAGGCCGGCGACCGGGTGCCGCCGGCGGGGCATTGGCTGTATTTCTTGCCGCGTGCCCGGCAATCGGAATTGGATCGGAACGGCCACGCCAAAAAGGGAGATTTCCTGCCCCCTGTGCCGTTTGAGCGGCGCATGTGGGCGGGCGGGCGTATCCGCTTTTTAGGCCCGCTGCACATCGGTGATGACATCACCCGCCATTCGGAAATCCTCGACGTCAGCCACAAGACCGGCAACAGCGGTTCGTTGGTGTTTGTTGTGGTGCGCCACCGGGTTTCCGGTCCCAACGGTCTCGCCATTGAGGAAGAGCACGATATTGTCTATCGCGGCGAACCGCCTCAAAATGGGCGGAAGGGATTGGATCAATCGTCTATAAGCCCGGCAGGAGCGACGCTGGAACAGGCGCCGTGGATGCGCGTTATTGAACCGGATCCGGTATTGTTGTTCCGCTATTCGGCGCTGATCTTCAATGGCCACCGCATCCATTTCGACCGCGACTACGTGACCCAGGAAGAGGGCTATCCCGGCTTGATCGTGCATGGGCCGCTGATTGCGACCTTGTTGATGGACCTGTGCCGCCGTGAGGTTTCTGGGAGGCATCTGGCGCGTTTCGATTATAGGGCGCGCGGGCCGATTTTCGACCTCGGCCCGTTTACGATTACCGGTGCGCCAACTGAAGATGGGGGCAAGGCTTCATTGCGGGCGCTCGATCACCAGGGCCGGGTGGGGATGACGGCTGAAGCGGAATTCGAAACACGCTGAAATATTTTCAGCATCAAGTCTAGCGGACAGATGCCCCGGCGGCGTTGGCCGCAATGCCGGTTGCCGATAGTTTCCGCCTCGGCGACAAATAGCCCAGGAGAGCCGTGTTAACGCCCTGACCGGAAACCTTGAGGCGCCAATCCTTTAATTGCTTGGCGCGCTTGGCGGCGAAGGTTTCTTTATTGCCGCCGCCGAGGCGATCCATCTCGCGTTTTCGTTTAAGTTCGAGTTCGGCCCTACTTTTTTCAGGAATCGGGTAGGGTGTCGCCGCCCCTGCCCAAGGGCAGCTGCATGATTACCTGATCGACCCAACGGCCGAATTTGAAGCCGACGCAGGGCAAAACACCGATCATTTCGAATCCCAACCGGGAATGCAGCCCGATGGAGGATTCATTATCTGAATCACCGATGATGGCGATCATTTGGCGGTAGCCCTTTTCCGCACAGCGTTCAATCAGACGTTCCAGCAACCGCCCCCCGACCCCCTGTCGTTGCGTGCCCTTGGCGACGTAAACGGAATTTTCCACGGAGTGAAGGTAGGCCGGCCGAGGCCGGTAGGCTGCAACATAGGCATAGCCCAGGACCCTGCCTTCGACCTCGGCAACCAAATAGGGATAACCGGCGGTCAGGTGGGCGTCCCGGCGTCGGGTCAATTCGGCCACGTCGGGCGGCGTTTCCTCGAAACTGGCCAGGCCTTCCAGGACATGGTGGGCGTATATATCCTGAATCGCTTCCATGTCACCGTCGGCGACCGCGCGGATCAGGATTGTACCCGTCTCGGCATCAGCGGGCATTGAAAGCTCAAGCCGCCTTCAAAATGGCCGCGTCGATACTGACCAAGACCCGCATCAGCCTTCCGATGCGGCGTTTCAGCCTGGGCAGGCCGGCGCTTCGGGTGATGCGTTTTTCGTCCATATAAAGGGCGCGGTTGATTTCAATCTGAAGCACGTGAACGCCGTTTCCGGGACGGCCGTAATGACGGGTCGTAAAGCCGCCGGCATAGGGTTTGTTTCTGGCGACGATGAACCCCATGGCCTCAAAGGCCTGCTGGGCTATGTCGGTGACCGCCGGTGCACAGGCGGTGCTGAAACAATCGCCGAGGACAACATCGAAGGCTTTTGTCCCGTTTCCGGCTTTAAGCGAAATAGCCTCCTGGGTGGACGGCATGGAATGGCAATCGATCAACAGGCAGCCCCCGAAGCGTCTTTTGGTCTTCTCCACCAATCCCTTCAGCGTCCGGTGATAGGGTTGGTGATAGCATTCAATCCGGCGCTTGGCATCTGCGAAGCGAAGCGGCGCATGATAAATGGGTTCGCTGTCGGTCACCACCCGGGCGATGGTGCCAAGGCCCGCGGAAACCCTTGGTGACGAGGTGTTGACGTAATTGGGCAGCGGGTCGGAGAACATCTCCGGGTCGAGTTCGAAGGCCTCGCGGTTGGCGTCAACATAGGCCCTTGGGAATTGCGCGCATAAAAGCGGCGCTCCCCATTTCGGGGCGGCGTCGAAGACCTCGTCCATGAAGGCGTCTTCCGATTGCCGCAGCCTAAGTACGTCCAGTTTTGAGGCGGCGATGAAATCCGGCGGATAATCGCGCCCGGAATGGGGCGAGGCAAAAACCACCGGCGCCGTTTGGACGCTAGGAGCCAGGACCCGCCACGGCGATAGCGGGCCTGGGGAGGCGTCAGGCCCCGGTTCCTCTAAAAGGGTCTGGGCGCTGTCGTCAGGTTGGGTCAAGGTGTCATTTCCTTATAAAAATCCATCCCGACACCGGCAGCCCACAGGTCGCCCGGCGGAGGAAAACATCAACCGCTACCTTAACCGCCTACCGGCTCACTTGCCAAGACCGCCCGCGGGCGTTACAACGCCGGGCTTGAGAGTTTATGGCAAGGGCGCGTAGCTCAGCGGGAGAGCACCTCGTTGACATCGAGGGGGTCACTGGTTCAATCCCAGTCGTGCCCACCATCAGAACCCTCCGGGAAACCGGGGGGTTTTGGCCGTTCGGGGCTTGGGGATAGGGCGGGGGATTGAGTCTTTGTTTTGGCGCTTGCGCGCCGGGCCCAGCCGTGCCCACCATCGAAAACCTCCGCTAAACCGGGGGGCCTTTATTGTCTTGCTTAGGGCTTAGCTGATTTTTGAGAAGATCGTTTCGTAGAAGTCGGTCAATTTCGACTGTTCGGTCATGGATTCGAAAAAATAGGAGTTCAGGCCCTTGTTGACGGTTTCACCGTCATCGGAAAGGGGTAGGCGGAGGACCAAAGCGCGGCCAAACAAACCCGCATCGGTTTCAAAATCCTTGATCTCGAAGTGGGCCTTCCGTCGGCACAAATCTCGCCATGCGTCATGACGGCAATTGTTTGAAAAAAAACGATAATTCGTTGACACGTCGGCTTCCCTGTTAAGATTGTTCCGCTATTTTTGTTGGCATCATTTTAAACGAAAAAGTTATTATAGGTAAATAAGTTTTCTTAAGGTGAAATTCCCGATTTGCCCTGTCCGGCTGTTCCCGGGCAATCGTGAAAACATCTCGACCCAATTCCCGGTCCTCTGCGGCCTCGCCCGTCTTCGCCCGTTCCGTCAACAATCGAGCGTATGGTCTCGCTCCCACTGAGTAAGATGACGGGTGTATTTGTTCCATTCCTCCATCTTGAGCTTTATGTAACTGTCGATGATTTCGTCGCCCATGGCAGCCCGCAGAACCTTGCTCTTGTCGGTGAGGCGGAGGGCATCCAACAGGTTCAGCGGCAGCTTCTTTGCGCCTTTGGCTTTATGACCCTCGGCGTACATATCGATGTCCAGTCGTTTTCCTGGATCACGCTTGTTGGCGATGCCGTCGAGGCCGGCAGCAAGCACAGCCGCCGCGCCCAGATACGGATTCACGGCACCATCCATGAGCCTGAGCTCGAAGCGGCCCGGGTCCGGAATTCGGACCATATGGGTGCGGTTATTGCCGCCGTAGGTGACCGTGTTTGGCGACCAAGTGGCACCCGACAGCGTCACCGGCGCATTGATGCGCTTGTAGCTGTTGACGGTCGGATTGAGGAACGCGCACATCGCCTCGGCGTTGTGCAGAATGCCACCAAGGAAGTTGTAAGCCAGCTTGCTGTTTCCGAGTTCGCCCTTGGGGTCAAGGAACAGGTTCTTGCGGCCCGCGCGGTCCCAGATCGAGGTGTGGATATGGCAGCCGTTGCCGGTCAGTTCTAGGAAGGGCTTCGGCATGAATGTAGCGCGGAGCCCGTGGTTCTCGGCGATCGACTTGACCATGAATTTGAAGAACGCCTGCTTGTCGGCAGTGCGAAGGCAGTCGTCATACTCGAAATTCATCTCGAACTGGCCATTGGCGTCCTCGTGGTCGTTTTGGTACGGCCCCCAGCCGAGCGCGTCCATGCTGTCACAGATTTCGGAAATGACGTCATAACGACGCATCAGCGCACTCTGGTCGTAACAAGGCTTTTCCTGGATGTCGCGCTCATCCGAGATCGCGGTGCCATCGGGGTTGATGATGATGAATTCGCACTCGACTCCCGTTTTCAGGCGGTAGCCCTTCTTTCGCGCAAGCGCGTCTTGGCGTTTGAGAGCGACCCGGGGTGAGGCCTCGACCTCCTTGCCGCCCATCCAGAGGTCGGAGGCAAGCCAGGCGACTTCCGGCTTCCACGGCAGGATGGTCAGGCTGTCCGGGTCCGGAATTCCAAACATGTCGGGGTCGGCCGGGGTCATATCCAGCCAGGCGGCAAACCCAGCAAAACCGGCTCCGTCGCGTTGCATGCCCGCGATCGCCCGGGCAGGCACCAGTTTGGCCCGCAACACCCCGAACAGGTCTACGAAGCTGATAAGAAAATATTTGATCTTTTTCTGTTTTGCGATCGCCGCCAAGTTCTTACTCATTCTGTTTCCTTTTCACTGATCAAGTAGGCCCGGCTCCTCACAGGCCCGTTCAAGTCGCCCCCCGACCCGGTATCCAGTCGGTGCCGGCGAGCGGTACTCCCGCCATGGCCGCCGCCTCGATGGTCAATGCCACAAGATCCTCCGGCTCCAGGTTGTGCAGGTGGCTCTTGCCACAGGCGCGGGCCAGGGTCTGCGCTTCCAGCACCATCGTCGTCAGGTAGTTTTTCAGCAACCGGGCGCCGTGTTCGGGCGGCAGCCGTTCCTCTAACTCGGGTACCTGCGTCGTGATGCCGACCGGACACAACCCGGTATGGCAGTGGTGGCAGTAACCCGGCTCCGTGCCGAGTGCTTGGTAATCCTCGATATGGACCGCTTTGTTGCACCCCAGAGCCACCAAAGCGGCGGTGCCGATGGAAACCGCGTCAGCGCCCATGGCCAGCGCCTTGGCGACATCGGCGCCGGTGCGGATACCGCCTGACACGATCAGTTGCACTTCACGGTGCATATCTAGTTCTTCCAGGGCTTC
>PTLL01000039.1 GCA_002938315.1 Alphaproteobacteria bacterium MarineAlpha3_Bin2
CACCGGCGCCAGCGTGAATGAGACAGCTATCCCCTTCTTTCAAGGGATACAGTGAATGGGTCAGATAATGCGCCGTCATGCCCTGTAACTGCAACGCGGCGGCGACCTCCAGCGGCACGGCGTCCGGCACCGTGACCAACTTCCATGCCGGTACACAGGCGTATTCGGCGTAGCCGCCCAGGGACAGGCAATAGGCGACACGGTCGCCGAGACCGACGTTTTTAACGCCGGGGCCGACGGCCTCAACCACCCCGGCGGCTTCCATGCCGGGCGTAAACGGCGGCACGTTAGGGTAGGTGGTGGAGTTCTTGAAAATGCCGGAGCGCATGTAAACATCGATGAAATTAATTCCGGCGCGGCTAATCTTGACCAACGCCTCGCCGTCGCCCACCTCCGGCACCGGTACATCGGCCTGCGCCAGCATGTCCGAGCCGCCGTAGCCCTGGACCTGGAACGCCTTCATGGCCCCAGCCGTTCCTTCAGCACATCACCGACATGGGACGGCGTCGCCATCACGCTAGCCCCGGCGGCTTCCAGCGCCTTGATCTTGGACTGGTACGTGCCGCGATCACCCAGGACGATGGCCCCGGCGTGGCCCATCTTCTTGCCCTTGGGCGCGGCGCCACCGGCGATAAAGGCGATCACCGGTTTATCCATCCCTGTCGCGAAATCCGCCGCGCGCTCTTCCATCTCGCCGCCAATTTCGCCGACCATGACAACGGCATCGGTGCCTTCATCGGCGTCCAACGCCTCAAGCGCATCGCGGATGGTGGTGCCGATGATGGGGTCCCCGCCGATGCCGATAAAGGCCGATTGGCCGTATCCGGCGGAAACGATGTTCTGGCAAAGCAGGGTGCCGAGCGAGCCGGAGCGGGAAATCACCCCGACCCGGCCGACCTTGAAGATGCGTTCGTTAAAGGCCGGCATAAATCCTAAAAAACATTCGCCGATAGTGACCGATCCCGCCGTATTGGGGCCGGTGATAGTGGTTCCGGCCTCCTTCGCCGCCGCCATAAAATACATTACGTCCTGAACCGGGACGTGTTCGGTCAGGATGCAGAGGTTTTTGGCCCCAGCTTCAATAGCATCCAACGCCGCGTCCTTGACGCCCAAAGGCGGGATAAACAAAACCGAGATATCGAATTCAGATTCCTTCATCGCCTCGACGGCGGAAGCATACACGGGCACGCCGCAATGAGTAGTGCCGGCTTTCTTCGGATTGACGCCGCCGACGATGTTGGTGCCGTAGTCCTGCATTAGTTCGGTCCAGAATGTGCCCTGCTTGCCGGTAATGCCCTGGATCAGCACCCGGTGCTCTTTACGCACGATGATCATTTGGCAGCGTCCACCGCCGCCTTACTGGCAGCATCCATGTCCGGGTACGGTTCCAGGCCCAAACGGTCCTTGAGCATGGCAATGGCTTCCTTGTCGCCGGTGCCGGCGATGGAGAAGAACACCGGAATATCGGGGGTAAGGTCGTCCCAGGCGTTGAGCAGGCCGTCCATCATCACTTCGCAGCGGGCAAAGGCGCCGCAGAAGTTTACGACCAGGCTTTTAACGCCGGGCTTGTCGAGCACCATTTCCAGCGCCGTATGCGCCTTGGTATAGGCCTCGCCGCCGATCTCGCAAAAATTGGCCGGCTTGCCGCCGTGGTGACGGACCACATCCATGGTCGTCATCGTCAATCCGGCGCCGTTGGCTAGGATGCCGATATCGCCGTCGAGCTCAATATACTTGATCACCGCCTCTTCACCGCGGGCTTCCAGTTTCGTCAGTTGATCCGGGGTGCCGTTTTCGGCCAGGTCCTGGTGGCGCTTGATGGCGGAATCGTCCATGACGTATTTGCAGTCCAGCGCCACGAGGGATCCATCGGGCGTCAGTGCCAACGGGTTGATTTCCAGAAGCTCAGCGTCATTCGCGATATAGGCGTTGTAAAGCCTATCCAAGGCCTCGGCGATAGCGCTCTTTGCCTCACCGAGGTCTAGCCCCGCCAACATCGCGGCCGCCGCCCCTGCATCGAAACCGTCCCGGATATCGACAGCAGCCCGCTTGATCTTGTCAGGCGTTTCCGCTGCCACGTCTTCGATATCCATACCGCCTTCGGTGGAAAATATGACCAGCGGCCCCTTGCTGGCGGAATCGTTCATGATCGCGGCGTAAAATTCCCGCGCAATATCGGAACGCCCTTCCACCAGCACGCCTTCGACGATATGTCCGGCAATTTCCATACCGAGGATTTTTTCGGTAACATCTTGGGCGTCTTCAGGGGTATCGGCGGTCTTGATGCCACCGGCTTTACCGCGCTTACCGGTCGGCACCTGTGCCTTGACGACGCAAGGCCCAACGGCTTGTTGCGCGGCGGCGGCATCAACTGCGGTACGCACGTATCGGCCTTCCGGCACGGCAATTCCGGCCGCCTTCAGCAGCGGCTTGGCGGCGTGTTCCTCAAAATTCATTTACCGTGCTTCGCCCAGTAATCGCCGAACAAGGCGTCTTCCGACGGTTTGTCCTCGGGAATTTCGGTCACCAGGTGAGTGACGTTGATGAAATGGCGGTAATTGAGGTTTTCGGAAATTGAATTCCCGGCCCAGGTGCCGCAGCCCATGGACAAGGTGAATTCAAGCCCGTTGGTGAAACTACCGCCGTTGCCGAAGGTATGGGCCTGATTGACCAGGACCCGCACCGTGTCTAGGTCTTCGGCCAACCTGCGGGCGTGGTCCATGTCATCGGTGTGGATGCCGACGGAATGGCCGCGGCCACATACATCCATGATGGTATCGACCTGGGCCATGGCGTCGTCAAAATCCGACGCCCGGTAGATCGTCAATACCAGGGACAGCTTTTCGTCGCAGAAGGGTTTGTCCGGGCCGGGGTTGTCGTCTTCGACCATGAAAAACGCCGCCCCATCTGCGTCCCCGGAAAGGCCTGCCTCGGCGGCGAAGACGGCAGCGTCCTTGGCGATGACCTTGCGGTTGAGATGGCCGCCCACCCAAAGGGTCGCCTGGATTTTATCCTTTTCTTCCGCCGTCGCCAGATACCCACCGGCATCCTTCAATGCCTCAAGCGCGGCATCATAGACATCCTCCAGGATAATCAATGCATTTTCCGACGAACACGACGTCGCGTTGTCGAAAATTTTAGATTGAGTGATCTTATCCGCCGCGTCCTTGAGGTCTGCGCCGGAATCGATAATCACCGAGACATTGCCGGCGCCGACGCCGATCGCCGGCGTGCCCGACGAATAGGCACGTCGGACGTTGTTCTGAGACCCTGTGACGACGACCAGATCGGCGGCCTCCATCAATGTCTGGGTCAACGCCTTGTTGACCGGTTGCGGCAGCACCTGCACCAGATCGGCGGGAAGACCGATTTTTTCAAGCTCGTCGCGCATGTAGTCCACGGTCTTGGTGGTGGTGTTGGCCCCGGCTGGACTCGGCGCCACGATCACCGCGTTGGCGCCCTTAAGCGCCATCATCGCCTTGTTGACCGGTGTCGCCGCCGGGTTCGTTGACGGCGCGATGGCGGCAACGACGCCGACGGGTTTGGCGTATTTAACCAAACCCTTAGCCTTGTCTTCTTCGATGACGCCGACGGTTTTCGCTCGCATCAGGTCGCGCAAACAACCGAAGGTCTTGCGTTGGTTCTTGATGATCTTACTTTCTGCGTTGCCGAGGCCGGTATCCAGAACCGCCAGTTCGGCCAGTTCCTCGGCGCGTTCCGGCTTGTAGATGGACCACGCCAAGGCCGTCACCGCCTCATCAACGCGCGCCTGATCTGCGGCCGCCAGCGCTGCCATGGCGGTGCGGGCGCGTTCCATAAGGCCAGCGATTATTTCTGCTTCACCCTCGGTTTGGGGTGCAGCCGCAACTTGGCTCATGTTGATGACTTCCTGGTGTTTCGGGGAGTATACCCCTACTCCGGGCCCCAAGGAAACGGGAACAATCGGTCCAAGGGTTCGGAAATTTCATAGACGCTGGTGACCGCCAGATTTTGGTCATAGGGCACGCCTTCCGCTTCTGCGCGCCGCATCAGTCTTTCGGTATGGATTTCGGCGACGTCGGGATCGAATACCATTTCACCGGGATCGTAAACCCTGAGATACCCATCCAGGTCCCTGGCCGGCATGACCCGGGATTGTACAAATCGGTTTGGCGACCAGGGAATATCCAACGCACCGGCCTCCAACGCCCGGACGGCGCCAAGGGCGGCATCGCCGTCACCCATTTCCAGCACCCTGTCGATGATCGGCCGGGTCTCACGGCGGATCAGGTCAGCCTCGGCCTGGAATTCCGGCAGCTCGTTGAGCCGGATGTGGCGTGCCATATAGATCGCCATGCGGGTGGTGCGCAGGCCTTCGGCGTTGGCATTGGGTGTCGGAATGCCATAGGATTCGTGTGTACTTTTGGTGGTGACGCTAACCGCGCCGCCGATCGCCGCCAGCGTCCCGCCATAGGACACCAAGGCGGCGCATTGAGCCTCGTCTTGCGGCCAGGCACCCATCCAGTGCAGCGACGTCACCGGCAGGAACATATCTTCGAACCCGGCGGCCGCAAGATACTCGTGCGCCAGTTCGCCGCAGACCTGGATGGCGGCGGCGTCTTGGATCAAATGTAGGGTTTGCCCCAGCTCAAGGCCGTAATTTCGAACCCCCTGGCCGGCGGCGAGAAGCGCATCCAGCACCCCGACGGCGATGGCGATACAAGGCGGCACGTTGGTGCCGGTCAAAAATCCGGGCTGGCGGCGGTGCAAATCGATCCCTTTTTCCTGATAAAGCACCGCCAGGCGGTCCAGATATTGGTAATTGCGGATGCCTTCGGCGATAGAGGTGTCTTTGGTGTATGACGTGGTATAGGCAATGCCGGAGCCCAGATAACCGGTAAACCCGGCGGCGAACCCGATTTCACAGGTCAGCCGCGGCATGGCCGTACCACTAAGCACGATGGCGGGCTTATTAATCGCCTCGATCAATTTGCGGGTTTGCTTCGGGCCGTAATTGACCATGGGAAAGCCGTTGAGCATGGAGCGGCCTTCCTTTTTCGATTCCTCGATGCCGACGTCAGCTTGGGACCATTGTTCGTTGCGGGTGTAGCTGTCCGTCGTCGTCGGCACGATGTCGGCCATGCCATCGCCATCCAGGGCCCGCATCAGCTCAAGCTGCAATTCCAAGGTGCCGAAACCGCCGCGCGGCTGGGTCAGGCAGCGGCCCTCGGCGGCGGCCTTCCGCATCACCCATCCGAGTTGTTTATGTTTTGGCAGGGATTGATGGAACTCAATCGCTTCGTCCAGATCGACCTCGGTGCCGGTCGGCCAGCGGGCTAGGTTTTCGCGGCGCATGTCCGCAAAGTCGTCGGCGGGAATCTGCGCCGCGGAAAGCGGGATATCGTTGCCGTCAGCACCCATGGTCCTCACTCTTCGCCGACAGCATGCATGTGGACTAATCCAAAGGTCAAGGCGGCCTCGGGGTCAATCGCGGCCAACAGCCCGACGGCATAAAGCACATACTCGGAATCAAGCAGCAATGCCGGGGCTTTTGGTTTCAACGATTGCGGTTGGGCTGGATCGGCCAGTCCGGCAGCAAGGGTGGCAGCAGGGTTCTCTCCCTGCGCCAGGACCCCGCCGGTGCCGATCAATGTCCCAACGGCGCTTAAATCCTTACCGGTCTGGACGCTGGCCGGGCCGGTTACCATCTGCACGATAGAGAGCGATCCGGCATGGCGAGTGACCGCCAGCCCAAGAGCGGTGGCGGCCAGCGCTTGGTCGAAACGGGCCTCCTCGCTGCCCGCTTTGGGTAGGTGTTCAATATCGCCGGAAAGGGTGTCGAGCATTTCGCCGGCGCGCCCCACATTGACCCCGGCGGCGGCGGCAATGACATCCAAGCCCGCCGCCTCGGCAATGGAATGGGCGTTAACGCGCATCCCCAAATCGCCCTCGACGCTGCGTTTACAATGCGGTTCGGGCAGGCCATGTTGAATGGCACCTTCCACCGTCGGCGCACCGCTGGCCACCGAATGCACATCGGTGGTGGCGCCGCCAACATCGACGACCACCAAGTCGCCTAAACCGGGTGTTCCGGGCACCCCATCCGACAACAGCTTGGCACCGTCCAACACGGCGGCCGGCGTCGGCATCAGCACCGCGTCAAACATGTCCGACGCTCGGTCGATGCCCTTGGCGTGAACGATCCGATCGATAAAAACCTTGCGGATGGCGTCGCGGGCGGGTTCCACATCAAGGGTGCCAAATTCCGGCATGACGTTGGCGGTGACAGTGACCGGTTTTCCGGCTTTTTCCAAGACGGCTTGGGCGTCGGGGGTGGCCTCTCGGTTGCCGGCGACGACGATGGGACAGGCCACCGCCGAGGCGGCCAACCTGCCAGCGTTTTCCAATATCACATCGGCGTTGCCGCCGTCAGTGCCACCGGCCAATAAAATAATATCCGGGGCCTGCGCCTCGATTTCAGTGATGTCGTCGGGTGTCAGGCCATAGGAAAATGCGCCAGTTAGTTTCGCCCCGGCGCCGAGGGCGGCCTGTTTGGCGGCTTCGGCGGTCAATTCCCGGACCAGCCCAACCGTCACCATGCCCAAACCCCCGGCGGCGCTGGAACAGGCCAAACGGTGTTCGAATTCCGGCAGGTCCCCGATCTGGTTTTCGAAATCGCCCAGCGCCGCATGGAGGCCGTCGGTGACATCGGTGGCCACCGTCGACGGCCCTTGGCCGGAACCGATGATTTCAGAAGTGTCTAGATCAACGGCGCGCAGCTTAGTGAAAGTCGAGCCGAAATCAATCAGCAGCGCCAGGTTCCTGCCTCGGCTCATGCAATCCCCCCGGCGCGGGCGGCGAAATCCTCATCCAAGGTGTCGATCACCTCTTCGACACGGGTGCCGTTGGCAAACGCCCGGTCGAAACCCATGTCCACATACCGCGCTTCGACATCGGCCCAATCCTGCTTACCGACAACCAGATTGCCACCCACGTAAAGCAGGATATCGTTAAGCCCGGCTTCGATGCAAAGTTCCCGAAAGCCGCGGCAATCCAATTCCCCCTGGCCGTAAAGAGACGACACCATGATGCCGTCGGCGGCGGTTTCGATGGCCGCCTTGATGAATTCATCGGCCGGGGTCAATGCGCCCAACGCCACCACCTTGAAACCGGCTTCTTCCAGCGCCATGGACAATATCCGGTTGCCGACGATATGGGTGTCGGCACCGATGACACCGGTCACCAGGGTGATATCTCCTCGGGTATGAACGACCTTGGTCCCCATGCGACAACCTTTCGCTAAACTGTTGACCGTCATAAAGTAACGCCCCCGCCAGAAACTGGAAAGGACCCATCATTTCCGATTCCGATCCCATTGATAGCGCATCAAGCGAAATCGCTGCCGTGCGCCACAAAGCCATATCGAGAGGTGTCGGCGACGCTCTCAGCATGCCCTTTTTTATGGTTCTGGCGTCGATGATGGGATTCGGCTCTTTGGCGCGCGAAAGCGGCCTGAGCCTTGGCGTATCGGTGGTCTCCTCCGCTACCGTATGGGGCCTGCCGGGCCAGGTGGCGTTTGCGGAACTGTTCGCCGTCGGCGCACCGGTGCTGGCGATCATGCTGGCCTCATCCATGGCCAATTTGCGCTTCCTGCCGATGTCGATGTCGATGCTGCCGTTGTTCCGCACCGATCAACGCGCCTGGCGGTGGCGGTATATTCTGGTGGCGCTAATGTCCATCAACACTTGGGCATTGACCCTGCGCCACGGCCCCGCCATGCCCCAGGACCAGCGGTTTCATTATTACATGGGCCTTTGCATCACCTGCATGACCGGCGGGTTAATCGGCACGGCGCTGGGATACCTCCTGGCTGTCAGCTTCCCGTTTTTCGTCATCGTCAGCCTGATATACCTGAACCCGGTCTATTTTATTTTCCTGTTTTCTGGCGTGCGGCACCGCAATTGTATTTTGGCGCTTCTCATCGGCGCCTTGCTGGGACCGCTGTTTCACCTGATCTCTCCTGATTGGGGACTGCCGTTCTGCGGAATCATCGCCGGCAGCGCCGCCTTTTGGATCGACAAACGCATGAAAGCATCGCCGGGAGGACCTTCATTGTGACCGACGTTAGCTTCATCGGCGGGTTGTGGGGATTGTTGATCCTGGTCAGCCTATCCACCTATATCTGGCGTGCCAGCGGCGTCGTTATCGCCGCCCGCATCAACCCGGATGGTGCATTATCGCAATGGTTCAACTGCGTCGCCTACGGCATGCTGGCGGGGCTGATTTCGCGGATCATGCTGATGCCGATCGGCATCCTGGCGGAAACACCGCTGGCCGACCGCCTGGCGGCGTTGGCGGCGGGATTCGTTTTATTCTGGGTTTTTAAGCGCCATATGCTGCCCGCTACCCTCGGCGCCACGGCCGTGTTCCTAGCCCTGACGACGCTTCGCAGTTTCGGGTATCTTTAAGCCATGACCCGGTGCCGAATTCTGCGCCCGTTGGTGCTGGTGTTGCTGGTATTGGCATCGCCCTTGCCGGCGCAGAGCCAGACTCAAAACCGCGCCCCTTGCCAAGCTCCAGACCCCGTTTGCACCGCCACATCCCGGGTCTTTCAAATCTCCTCATTCGACCCGATTGCCAGTGCCGTATTGATCGCACCTGGGCTGCTTGTCACCAACCGTCATGCCATCGCCGATACCAATGATGCCGTAATCTCCCTTCCCCAAGGAGGCCACGTGACCGGTCGCGTGGTGCCCACCGCCTATTTAGGTGATTTGCTTTTGTTGAGCGCCCCTGAAATTCAGGCCCCGGATCCTTTGCCAACCGCCGAAGTAGGGCCCGAAAGCCAGCTTTACACTATCGGCGTTGATATCCGCCGCCGCGTTATCCGCGTTTACAAGCCTGGGCGGCTGCTGTTGCCGCCGGTAGCAGGAAAACCCTTGGCGCGGATGCATCATGATGCCCACAGCCAGCCGGGCAATTCCGGCGGCGCGCTGGTCGATTCTAAAGGCCGGCTGGTGGCCATCGTGACGTCGGGCGGTGAAGGCCGCAACGAAGCCATTCCGGCATCGGAAATTAAAAAGCTGAAGGCGCTATCCGGACCGCAACACGAAGCGGCGAGCCATGCCTTGGGATTGGCCTACCGGACCTGCATCGAAGCCCTGGAGGCCGTTCCCGCGTCCCGAAAACGGATTCCCCCCAAGGCCGCCACCGTTCTCAAGGATCAGTGCGGGCGAACCAACAACCGCCAGCTCTGGGACTTGGCCGGACAAACTTTCGGGCGCCAGGGAAAAACCGAAGACGCCATTGAAATGTTTTCTCGCGCATTGGACCAGGATCCCAACGCCATTAATTCGATGTTGTCCTTGGCCATCGTGCTGCACCTGAGCGGTCGGTATACGGACGAGGTCCCCCTTCTTCGCCGTCTGCTCAAAATTATTCCCTCGGACGCTGGAATTCTGAGACTGGGCGTTCAGGCCGGGGCCTGGGGAGGCGACAAAGCGCTGATGGAAAATTCCCTGCGCCTGATGGATACGCATTATCCCAAACTGGCGCCCATGGCCCGTTCCTTCATCGAAAAAAACCCGACCCCGCCGAAGCGGCGGCAAAAACGATAATACGACTCCTTATGAACCGGGAATCAGCACCCGTCCTTCAAACAATCGGCGCTGCGTACGATAGACCCCGGCCTGTTCCGCAATCCAGCCCTCTGCGCTTTTGGTGACGGTACAAGCCACCGGAATAATGCCGGACGGCTGCATAATCTGGATATCAGCATCCTCGGGCTTTGGCCGTGTGTGGCGATGAATAACCGTGCCCTCGATGCGTGCCCCCGTGGCGCAACAAAGCGCACCGGTCAACGGCAATGCCCGGTGGGTATTGCCGGAAGAAAGGATCCTCGCCGTCAGGTCGCCGTCATCGGCCTTGATGGGTTCCCCGGCGAGTGTCTGGGCGTCTTGCGGCGGCGCCACCATGCCGACCCAGGGCGCAGCAGGGAAATTTTCGGTGGCGTCCTCGACGGTTTTTGCTATCCCCATCATCACCGTGGCCTGCGCGCGGATATTCTCCAGCCATCCCATGATTTGGGCCCTGGCATCGATATCGGCAGGGGCCTCGGTGCCGATAAGACCCAAAGCCTTGGCTTCAACGAAAACAAACGGATTGGCTGAGTCGACCAGCGATGCTTCGACCACGCCCAGGCCCTCAACAGCGATCTCATCGATGACGTTACCGGTCGGCAGCAGTCGCCCCGTCGCGGCGCCGCCGGGTTGGTGAAATTCCAACCTGACCGGCGCGCCGGTGCCAGCAACGCCCTTAAGGTCAAAATCACCATCAACGGCAGCCAAATCGCCATCCATGGCGAAACGCGAATGAATAATCTTGTCAGTGTTGGTGTTGTAGATACGGACCAGGGCATCGTCTCCCGCTGCCTCCACCAACCCCTCATCAACGGAAAATGGGCCGATGGCCGAGGACATATTGCCGCAATTGGCACCGTAGCCGACGTTTTCCCTATCCACACTGACCTGGGCGAAGGTGTAATTCACATCGGCATCATCGCGATCCGACGGTTCTACGATGCAGACCTTGCTAAGTGACGATATCCCGCCGCCCATGCCGTTAAGTTGGCGGCCGTTCGGATCTGGGCTGCCAATGGCGGCAAGGAAGATCGCGTCCCAATGGGTGCGGTCTTCGGGCAGGTCGGCCCGATTAAAGATGATCGCCTTGGAGGTGCCGCCCCGCATAAAAACGGCCGGGATTTTACGTTGTTTCATGGCCTCACATTTCAATCTGGGCAGCACTGCGCCCGGCGATACGCCCGAACGTAGCGCCCGACACCAACCCCGACCCGGCGCCGTAATTGTCATGGAACAGGCCACCGACCATTTCACCACAAGTATAAAGGCCGGGGATCGGTCGCCAGTCGGTGCCGATCACCTGGGCGTCGGCGTCGATCTTAAGCCCGCCGAAGGTAAAAGTAATGCCGCCGGTGACGGAATAGGCGTGAAACGGCGGATCATCGAGCCGAACCGCCCAGTTGGTCTTTTCGATATCGAGACCGGATGTAGACAACCTATCTTTCTTGCTGGGGTCGAATCCGCCGGGATCGCAAGCGGCGGCGTTATATTGATTGAAAGTTTGAAGGGCCTGGTCCTTGTCGTCGATGTCGAGCTTGCTGATCAGTTCTTCCAGGGTGTCGGCAACGATAGGCTCGCTGGTGGAATAGCGGGGTTCCAGCAGGTCCACTGTCTTTTGATCGAAAAATTGAAAGGCCATGCCGCCCGGCTGATTGAGAATAATCCGCCCGTACTTTGCATAGGTCAGAAACTGCACATCGAAACCTTCGTCCAGGAAGCGCAGTCCCAAACGGTTGATCATGACCCCGTAAAGGTAGGAAAGGCGATTGCTTTTGTCGGTCAACTCACGCGGTGCAAATTGGCCCCAATCGGCACTGATCGGCGTCGAGTGGCAGCCGCTCCACTGCCCCCATGGCATGGCGCCGATATCCAATGCCATGCGCAGACCGTCGCCCTGGTTATGCGGCGTGCCCCTGACCTTGGCTTGGTCCAAAGGCGCGCCCAGGTGTTGCGCCCGCATTTGGGTATTGGCTTCGAAACCGCCGGCGCCCAGCACCACCGCCTTGGCGGTAATCTCCTCAACGCCGTCGGGCCCCCGCACTTTGACCCCCGATACCCAACCCTTGGAATCCTGAATTAATTCGGTGGCGGCGCTGTCGTAGCGGATTTCGACGCCCACGGCTTCGGCGGTGGCAAACCATGCCGTGGACAGCCCGACCCCCTCGTGCTCGGCGCGCACCACCAGCCCCCGCTGCCATTGGATGACGCCGTCCTTATCGACCCCGGAAAGGCCAACGGCGGGTTCCATGGGAATTTTACCGGTCCCGTGCATCCACATCACCGTATCGCGGGAATTGGAAATAAGGATATCCGATAGCTCCGGATCGGTCTGACCGCCGGTCACGCGCATCAAATCTCCCATGAAATCATCATAGGGGTAGGGCGTCACGCCGTCGTAGAAGTTCGGGTATTGATCTTCGATGCCGGGAAGCAGTGGTTCCAAGTCGCGGGCATCATCGAAGGCAAAGCGAAAGACGCCGCCGCTCCAATGGGTGTTGCCACCACGCATATTTTTAGGAGCCTTTTCCAACACCAGGACCTTTTCCGCGCCGTTTTCGCAAGCAGATACACTTGCCGCCAGCGCGGCGTTCCCCGCACCGACAACGATGACGTCGTACTCAGCCAACTTTTTCTTTCTTCTGGGGCGGGGACATCGCGGCGGTGAGATCGGCCACCCTATCGAGGGCCTCCAGGCTTTCCAGCAACTCGAACAGCGGCAAAATGATGTCAGCCGGCAACGCCCTTTGTGCGCAATCGTCAAACTTGGCCCATAGCTCGTCCCGGCTCATGGGGTTGGCGGGGCCACGCCCGAGCTCATGGTCGCGGCGGAAGGAAAGTTTGTCGCCGTCGGTGGTGGTAACGATGACCTCGGCGCCGAACTGGTTGTCCGATTCCGCCGGCATGTCCGGGTGCGCACCGACGCGAACCACCGACATCAACGTCCGCGCATTGTTGTCGGTGTAGGCGTCGCCTTCAAAATGATCGAGGCCGACGCGGCCGTCCATGAGCGCACGGGCGATGATGTAGTGCATGGAAAACTTGGCCTTTAGTCCGCTTTCCGGGTCCGGGTTGTTGATATGGGGAAGACGGCGGGGATTGGCGAGAACCTCAATATCGGCAGCGTCTTCGGGCGTCAGTCCCTTGTCGCGAACCAATTCCAACATGCAGTTGATCGCCGTGTGGGTGCTGCCGCAGCACGGGAACTGCTTGAGACCTAAGCCGGGATCGACAATGTCAAGAGGATCGGCCCAATTCTCGAAAATCCGATCCGCGTCGAAATTTCCGGGCCCGTTGAAGACGTTGAAAAAGCCTTGTTCGTGCTCAAATGCTTCGGGGTTGGCGGTGAAGCCTTCCTTCGCCATCAGCGCCGCCTGCAAACCGTTTTTGACAGAATGGCCGACATGCAGCGGCTTGGTCATGGTGCCGAAGTTGGCCTTGACCCCCGACGCCAGGGACACCGCCAGGGCCAGCGCCATGGTCGTTTCCTCTTCACTCAATTCCAGAAGCAGCGCCGTGGCGGCGACGGTACCGAAGATGCCCAGCGTCGCGGTCGGATGCCAGCCCTTTTCATAATGATGAAAATTAACACCGTGGGCGATGCGGCTTTCGGTCTCGAACCCGGCAACATAGGCGTTGATCGCGTCGCGGCCGCTGGCGCCGGTCATCTCACCCAGTGCAATAATCGCCGGCACCAACGGCACCGACGGATGGCCGCCAATGGAACCGGCGAAATCATCAAAGTCCAGCGCATGGGACGCGGTACCGTTGATCAACGCAGCATCGAGAGGCTTGGCGCGACCGCCGCCGAAGATCAGGCAGGGACCGGAATCCGTTTCCTCGCTAATGCCCTGGACGCGCTTGACGATGCTGACGCATTCCTCACCCGCACCCGCCAGGGTGACGCCAATGGTATCCAGTATACCGACTTTCGCCCAGGTGACGGCGGTGTCCGGTATGTCATCGTACCGAAACGCCTTGATCCTGCGAGCCAGTTCGCCGGCGATGGTCATGGAGCGGTCTCCCTTAAAGCGGACTTTTACGGATTGTATACAATTTGACGGGGCAGATCGAGTCCCTGAAGTTTTATTCGTCGCCCGCCAGCGCCTTGGGGTTGCTTTCCCGCACCCGTTCTCGCCCCGTTAGCCTCAAATGTTCGCGGATGGCCTCATGGCCGAGGGTGCCGGGATCACCGTCGCCGTTCCGGATCGCCGCCGCCAGTGCCCAGTTGAGGTCTTCCAGTGATCTCTCCTCTCCAAGAATCCGGATCAAGGCTTGCCGCTCATCCTGTTCCGGTGCGTCGCCGGTGGTTTCCTGGCGCTCGGCAATGGCCATCGCACTGGCCAGCATCAATTCCCTGTACCGCCGATCGTCGGGAACTTCGACACCAGGGTCGCCCGCCCGCACACGCCGAACCAAATTGGCAAGTTCGGCGCCGGTCGGGCGGTCACGCATCTCCGCGCCCTCCGGTATGGTTGAGGACTTCCCATTCCAGTTCGGGCACCAGATGCTGGGTAAGCGCCAGTTCCAAGGACAATTGTTCTCCCGACACGTGGCGGGCCGCTTGTTGGCAAGCGATAACGGCCCAGCGCACATGCGCCATGACTTCCCAATAGGCGACGCGACCGGCATCGATGCGGCGTCCGGATTCCTGTTCATAGGCGTCGTAGAAAGGTTTTCGATCGGCGATGCCGCCGGCTTCACGCTCAACAGCGCCAAACCGCCAGCATTTGGCACAAAACCAGGCGATGTCCTCTTCCGCCTCCCCCCAACCGGCGAATTCCCAATCCAGGATACCGGTCAGGCTTCCGTCTTCGGTAACCATGTAATTACCGGTGCGGTAATCCCGGTGGCAAAGCACGATATCGGCGGCTTCCGGCGCATTCCTTTCCAGCCACCGCAGCCCCCATTCCAGAGCCGGACGGGCCTGGCCCAGGTCATCCAGATAACGGCGATAGAGGGCAACGGCGGCCAACGCCGGGGAACCGTCCAGCAGCGCCAGAAAATCCAGGCTGGCGGCGTCGGGTGTTTCCGGCGTGATCGCATGAATGCGCGCCAATTGGCGGCCCAGGGATGCCGCCAGCGCATCGTCGGGCGGGCGCTTGACCAGTTTATGCCCCTGGGCGGTGCCTTCGATGCGGTTCATAATGAAAAAAGGGCCGCCCAGAATGGCCGCATCCGTTGCCAGCAGGTACGGCTTTGGCACCGTGATGCCGGTCCGGTGGGCGGTTTTCAACAACGCGTATTCCTGTGCCCGGCCATGGCTGGCGGCAACCGACGACTTTGCGTCCAGGCGCAGCACCAAGGCATAATCGCCGGACCTACCGCCGCCTTCCAATACCGTTAAATCCAACAGCCAGTTTTCCTGAATAGCACCGCCCGGCAGTCTGTGCAGGGCCTTAATCTGGACCGGGGCCTCGGCGGCATCGCTGATGAATTTCCGAAGCCGCTCCCTGGCCTCTTCCGACATCACCCCCATTGCCAGAAATCCAGTCCCTGTTCCCGGAAGAATTTAGCCAGCACCATTTCGTGAACTTCCGACGCGCCGTCCACCAACCGCGCCTGGCGGGCATAGCGGTACATCCATTCCAGCAGCGTATCCTTGGAATAGCCCTTGGCGCCGCACAACTGAATAGACGTATCGACGGCGTGATGGAGGGTGTCGGCGACGGCGACCTTGGCCATGGAGACTTCCTTGCGGGCGAAATCACCCTGGTCCAGTTTCCACGCCGCGTACATGACCAGAAGCCGCCCGGTGTGGATGTTCATGGCCGCTTGGCCCAGTTTCATCTGCACGCTTTCGCGCTCGAACAATTTTTGGCCGAAGGCCTCGCGTTCTTCTACATAGTCGCCGGCAATCTCCAACGCCCGCTTGGCCATGCCGAGCCAGCGCATGCAATGGGTCAGCCGCGCCGTGCCCAACCTGATCTGCACCACCTTGAGTCCGTCACCGACCTCTAACAACCGATTCTCGTCGGGGATTTCCAGACCCGAGAATTTTAATTCACAATGGCCGCCGTGTTCCTCCGGGCCCATAATCGGGATGCGCCGGATAATTTCCCAACCCGGCTGGTCCCGGTTGAACAGGAACGCCGTCAGCCCCTTGCGCGGGTCATCGCTGGTGCGCGCCAATAAAATGAAATGACTGGCCGCCTCGGCCCCGGTGATGAACCACTTATCGCCATTGACGGTCCAGGTATCACCGGCGCGGGTCGCCGTCGTCAACATCATCCCGGCCGGGTCTGACCCGGCACCGGGGTGCGGCTCGGTCATAACGATAGAGGAACGCACCTTGCCGTCGATGATGGGTTGCAACCATTTGTCCTTCTGCGCCTCGGTGCCAACCTTGTTTAGCACCACCATGTTGCCGTCGTCCGGCGCAGCTGCGTTAAAGACCACCGGGCCGAAAATGGACCGGTTCATTTCCTCGTAACACGCCGCCATGCCGACCGTGTCCAGCCCCTGCCCGCCGCGGTCCTTGGGCATAGACAAAGCCCACAGCCCTTCGCCCCTAGCCTCGGTGCGCTTGGCTTCCAGCAAATCCTCGGTGATATTTTCGTGGTCGTCGAACGAGGCCGGGTCAGTTTCCAGCGGCAACAATTTATCCTCGACGAAGACGCGGATGCGCTTTCGGAAATCATCAATCTTAGGGCTGAGGGTAAAATCCATGCGCGCCCTCCTTAAAGTGAGCTGACCAAATGGCCGCCATCGACGGCGAGGACGGCGCCGGTCATGTAGCTGGAGGCGTCTGAGCACAGCAACAGCAACGGCCCGTCCAATTCAGACATGTTTGCCGGACGGCGCTGCGGGATGCGCTTTAAAAGGGCCTTGCCGGCGTCGCTGGCCAGATAATCGCGGGTCAGGTCGGTTTCCACATAACCCGGCGCCAGGGCGTTGACGCGGATATCATGGACCGCCAGTTCCAACGCCAGCGCCTTGGTCATCTGGATCAACCCGGCCTTGGACACCGCATAGGGAACCACCCCCTTGGATACCCTGAGCCCTAGTACCGAAGCAATGTTAACGATAACGCCGCCGGTTTCGGCCGCCGACATGCGCTTGGCGGCTTCTTGGGCGACCGTCCAGGCGCCCTTTAAATTCGTGTCCATGACCTGGTCCCAATCGTCTTCGGACATATCCAAGGCCAGTTTGCCCGAGGCGACGCCGGCGTTGTTGACAACCACCGTTACCGGCCCGGCTTGTTCTTCGACAACGGCAAATCCGTCTTCGACGCTGTCCTTGCTGGTTACGTCCATCTCCACGGCCACGGCCTTGCCGCCAGCGGTTTCGATTCCAGTGACGGTGATAGCGATCTCATCGGTGCGGCGTGCGCAAACGCCTACCGTTGCCCCGGCCTGGGCCAGGACACCGGCGAAATGCCGGCCCAAACCACCCGACGCACCGGTGACGAGGGCAACTCTACCGCTGAGATCGAAAGAATCGGTCATCGACGCATTCTACAGGTCCAAGGCCCGTTCACGCAGGACGAATTTTTGAATCTTGCCGGTCGAGGTTTTGGGTAACGGCCCGAAGACGACCCAATGGGGCGCCTTGAAATGGGCCAGGCGATCCTTGCACCACTGGATAATGTCTTCGGCAGTGATCTCTCCCGCGTCCGGCGTCAGGGTGACGAAGGCGCACGGGCTTTCGCCCCACCTCTCATGCGGCCGGCCGACGACGGCGGCTTCCATTACTTGGGGATGCTTGTAGAGCGCCTCTTCGACTTCCAGCGACGAGATGTTTTCGCCGCCGGACAGGATGGTGTCCTTGGACCGGTCCTTGATTTCGACATAGCCGTCGGCATGAACGACGCCCAGGTCGCCGGTATGAAACCAGCCGCCGGCAAAGGCTTCAGCGGTGGTATCCGGATTTTTGAGATAGCCCTTCATCACCGTATTGCCCTGCAACATCAGCTCACCGATAGTTACCCCGTCGGCGGGCACCGGGGCCATGGTTTCCGGATCCAGCACCAAGTGACCCGATATGGTCGGATAGCGTACCCCTTGGCGCGCCATCAAACGAACCCTGTCCTCGTTCTCCAAGGCAGCCCAATCCGGCTGCGGCGCCGAGAACGTGGACGGCCCGTAACATTCGGTTAGCCCATACAGATGGGTGACATTGAAGCCCATTTCCTCCATGGCTTCGATCACGGCGCTTGGCGGCGCAGCACCGCCGGTGGCAACCTCTATCGGGGTATCAAACCGTTTTTTCATATCATCGGGCGCATGCGCCAGCATGTTCATGATAACCGGCGCGCCGCACATATGGGTAACGGCGTGGGCGTCGATCAACGGAAATATACGCGCCGGATCGGGACTGCGCAAACAGACGTGGGTGGCACCGACCGCCGTCACGCTCCAGGGGTAGCACCAGCCGTTGCAATGGAACATCGGCAGCGTCCACAGATAGACGGATTGGTGATTCAACCCAAACACCAGTGCGTTGCTCATGGCGTTGAGAAAGGCGCCCCGATGGTGGTAGACGACGCCCTTGGGGTTGCCGGTGGTACCCGACGTATAGTTCAACGAAATCGCCTGCCATTCATCGGCGGGCGGGGCCCAAACAAAATCGGGGTCGCCTTCTTCCAAAAACGCCTCGTAATCCATCTCGCCGATTAACTCACCGCCTTCGGCCAGCGGATCATCGATGTCGATAACGGTGATCGGGGCATCCAAGCTTTCCAAGGCTTCTTTGATTATTGGGGAATACTCCCGGTCAGTGATCAGAATTTTGGCCTCGCCATGAGCCAAAATAAAGGCGATGCCAGCGGCATCGAGGCGATAGTTGAGCGCGTTCAACACCGCACCGGTCATGGGAACGCCAAAATGAGCTTCCAGCATTGGCGGTGAATTGGGCGCCATCACCGCCACCGTGTCGCCGAGGCCGAGGCCGCGCTTTACCAACGCAGACGCCAGACGGCGGCTACGTTGGGCGAATTGGCGGTAGGTAAAGCGGTTGTCGCCATGAATGACGGCGGTCTTGTCGGGGTACACCGACGCCGCCCAATCGAGGAAGGTCAACGGTGTTTGCGGCTGGAAATTGGCCGAATTGGCATCCAGATCCTGTTCGAAAATATTGTTGCCGCCCTTGCCCATGGTTCCCCCAGAAGGGTTTAGCCCGTGCCGCCCAACATCGCCTTGCGCATTCGTTCCTTCAGGACCACTCCGTCATTACTCGGCAACACGAATGCCAATTCTTCGGCCTTGACCTTGATGGAGTAAAAGACCGGCCCCGGGGTTTCACGGATTACCGGCAAGGCCGTGTCCAGTTCCCCCTGGTCCCGAACCGTGCCGGTGACGAGAATTCCCACCGCCGCCGCTGCCGCCGGCAAGTCGACGCCGAACGCGGTATGGGTTTGTTGCATGCCGGTTTCGCCGTAGCGTTCGTTATCCAACACGACGACGGCCAAATTTTCAGGTTTCTGCAGGGCAATGGTCGCCAGCGAGCCCAAGCCCATCAGCATTTCCCCGTCGCCGGTCAACACCAGCACCCGGCGGTCCGGCTGCGCCAGGGCAATGCCTAAACCAATACTGGCGGCGCCCCCCATCGCCCCCCACAAGGGAAAATTGAGGTCATGGTCGCCGACCGCCGTGATATCCCAGGCACAGGCGCCAAGCCCTGCGACCACGACAAGACCGTCACGACCCTCCAGCAACGCCTGGGCCACGTCACGCCGGTCCAGAGGATAGGTGTCGCTGTCAGCCATATTTCAATCCTAACCCTATTTCCCGAACGTCTTAACCGGCATCAGTTTTTGGTGCACCATCACCGCAATGCAGGCGTTTTCGGCGAATACTTCTTCGGCGGCATCGGCGACGGCCGGGGCGACAGCATCCATCTCATCAATCATACGCGCGGTGACGCCGGCTAATTTCAAAATTTCTTGGGCGTTCTGACCCATGGGCATTTGCCAGGAATTGAATTCCTTGTACTGGCCGCGCATGGTGACGATCATCAACAGCGGAAATTTGCAGGACTGGGTCAGCGACAACATATTGATGCAATTGCCGACGCCGGAAGACTGCATCAACAACACCCCCCTGTCGCCCCCCATCCAGGCCCCGCCGAGCACCCCCATACCTTCTTCCTCGGTGGTCAAGGCGATCGTAGTCATGGCGTCGTGGGCGATGCACAGGTCGATTAGCTTTTTCAAACCCATGTCGGGAACATAGGCGGCTTGCCGTACCCCCGTTGAAATCAGCGTTTCGAAGACGCCCTCGGACCAGTCGCTCATGGGGTGTTTTCTTCTGCCTCAAACCGCCAGCCGTTTTGACGGCGACGCCATAACTGATACGCGCCGTAAGCAATCAAAACCATCGCCAGCACCGTCCGGGGGATCCCACCCAT
>PTLL01000004.1 GCA_002938315.1 Alphaproteobacteria bacterium MarineAlpha3_Bin2
GGTGGCCATCCAATGGACGCTGTCGATCGCGTCCTACGGTCATTTGTTCCGCCCCCTCGTCGGTTGGGAGCGTGGTGTGTTCGCCGTTGCCGCTCTCGCAGGCTTTATGGGAATGGTGCATGGCGATAAGACGTATTACACCGCGCAGGCGCTACTGTTCATTGCCATGGCGATGATGCTGTTCTCTACCCGAAACCGCAATTTGAAACGGGCAGAGGTGGAAGCGCAGGAATAAAAAACGCTTATTCGGGGTTTATCGAGAACAGGATCTGATCAAATTCGACCAACGCGCCGTCGTCTACATGGATTGCGGCGATAACGCCATCGCTCGGCCCTTCGATGGTCGTATAAAGCTTCATGACCTCGATAAGACAAAGCGGCGTGCCTTTTTCGACCCGTGTTCCGACCTCCACGAACGGCGGCTCATCCGGGGCCGGGCGACGATACGCGGTACCGACCATCGGAGAACGGACAGCGACAAGCCCGTCGTCTATCTTTGTGGTGGCCGTGGTGGTGCCGCCTGGGTTCGCGTCACTAGGCGCGGAAATTGGTTGTTCGGCGCCTGCTGCCGGGGCCGCCGTTACAGACGCGCCCACGCTGGGCGTTGAAGCCGCCCCTTGGCCTTTGCGGACGACTAAACGGGTGCCCTCGACCTCAAGAACGACTTCCTCGCAATCCGAGGCATCGACAATTTTCAGGATTTCCGCGACATCCTTGAAGTTGAGCGCCATGTCTTGCTCCCTCCGGTCGCGCTCAAGTTCTCGACGCGATTAGAAACGTCGATGCAAGATTGGCCGCTGCGGCTTTCATTTGCGGCACAAAGGCCCGCGCCTCGTCGAGGGTCATGCGCGCTTCCGGCGCTGAAATCGCGATTCCGCCGATGCATTTACCGTCTTCGGTAATAACCGGTACGGCCTGGCAAACGACGCCGTGCATGAATTCCTGATCATCCGTGCCAATGCCGGTTTCGCGGATTTGGTGCAACGCCTTCATTAAGGCGTTCACATTGGTTATCGTATTTTCGGTATATCGGGATTTCGGCATCGAGCCAAGCAATGCAGATGCCTCGTCTTTCGGCAACCGGCTAAGCAATAGCTTTCCAATCGCCGTGCAATGGGCCGGTACCCGGCTGCTGGCTTCGAAGCGCAGCCCTAGAGGCCACTTCGCCTCGACCCGGTCGAGATAAATCACTTCGCCGCCGCTGAGAACGCCGTAATTGCTGTTTTCTTTGGTTTCGTCGGACAGCCCCTGCAAGATCGAATGACGGAGCGAACGGGGCGCCGCCGCTGCAAGTGTCCGGTGCGCGAGATCGACGAGGCTGGCGCCTTCGATGAAGCCCAAACCGGACCCGTCGCGTTCGAGAAAGCCGATGTCTATGAGTAAGTTAACAATTCGATGCGCCGTAGGCTTGGTCATCCCGGTAACCCGAATGATGTCAGCCATGGATGTCTGGGCCGGATTGGCGGAAACCGCTTCCAGGACGGAAAAGGCCTTGCCGGTCGCGCCCAGTTCCGTCAACTGTTCGAAGCGGGCGCCCGTGGCATCGACCGGGAAAATTTTCGTTTCTTCGGCCAACGAAGCCGATGAACGTTTTACCTTTAAATTCATAACGATCTTGACAGTTTTGTTATCCGATCCGCACTATGCATCCGTCAAAAAATGAAATCAATTGTCTTGTATGGTGAGACGCCATTATTGACTAGGACCATCGGAGCAACGGCGTGACCGACATCCCGGCCAGACCGAGTATATCGCGCGTCCTTATCGCCAACCGCGGCGAAATCGCGCTCAGGGCGGTCCGCGCATGCCGTGCGATCGGTCTGGAAACGGTCGCGATTTTTTCCAGCGCGGACGCAGATTCCCCCCATGTCTGGGCCGCCGACAGTGCGGTCTGCCTCGGCCCGCCGCCTAGCACCGAGAGCTATCTCGCGATTCCCTCGGTTCTCCACGTTGCCGTTAAAATGGGCTGTGACGCCGTCTATCCGGGTTACGGGTTTCTTGCGGAAAACGCGGAATTCGCCGAGGCCTGCGCTGAAAATAATCTCAAATTTATTGGGCCTTCCGCCGAAGCTATCCGTACCATGGGGGACAAGGCCCGGGCACGCGAGACGGCCAAAAGTTTTGGTGTCCCCGTGGTTCCCGGCTCCGACGGGGTCTATACCGACGCCGCAGAGGCCGCCAAGGCCGCCAAGGGTATTGGCTTTCCGATGCTGCTGAAGGCACGGTCCGGCGGTGGCGGGCGCGGCATGCGGGTCACCGAGGACTTGGATGGATTTTCCGAGGCCTTTACTCAGGCCACACGCGAGGCCGAGGCCGCCTTCGGCGATGGGGCGATCTACCTGGAACGTTTTTTCCCCAAAGTTCGGCATATCGAGGTTCAGGTCCTGGGCGACGGAAAGGGTAATTCGTTGCAATTTGATGAACGCGATTGCTCTGTTCAACGTCGCCATCAAAAACTTGTCGAGGAGTCACCCTCTCCCGCCGTAGACGAAAAGCTGCGCGCCCGGCTTCTCGAAGTTTCCGGCCTCCTGACACGGGGCATCGCCTATGAAGGCGCGGGCACGGTCGAGTTCATTTTCAATGAGGCATCCGGCGAGTTTTTCTTTATCGAAATGAACACCCGCATCCAGGTCGAACACCCGGTCACGGAAATGCGGACCGGGCTTGATCTTGTCGAGTTGCAGTTCAGGATCGCTGCCGGAGAACCACTGCCGAGCCTTGATACGGACGCCATGCCCGGCGGCCACGCCATCGAGTTCCGCATCAACGCCGAGGACTGGATGCGAGGGTTTGTCCCATCACCCGGGCGGCTTGAGGCATGGCAGCCCCCCCGGGGGGAAGGCATCCGGCTCGACGCGGCCGTCTACCAGGGCCAACGCATCACCCCCTATTACGATTCCATGATCGCGAAGCTGATTGTTCATGGCCGCGACCGGAACGAAGCCTTGTCGCGGGCCCGCGATGCCTTGTCCGGCTTTCGTTGCGAGGGGATTGCCAATACCATCGGTTTTCATCGTATTCTCGTTGACGAGGACGATTTTATCGCTAACCGCATTCACACGCGCTGGACCGAAACCGCGCTTGCGTGGCAAACGGACTGAAGGGGCCGGCATGGGCAGAAAAGTTCGTCTGATCGACGTTACCATCCGTGACGGCCACCAATGTCTGTGGGCGACTCGGATGACCACGGCGATGATGAAAGAGATCGCCCCGAAACTCGATGAAGCGGGGTTCGAAGCTATCGATCTGGTCGGCGGGGCGGTGTTCGACGTCTGCGTCCGGTTTCTCCGGGAAGACCCGTGGGAACGCATGCGCATCCTCAACACATGGGTGACTAAGACGCCGTTGATCATCCACACGCGCGGACAGAGCCTGTTTACATTCGAGTTTTTTGCCGATGATATCGTCGAACTGGCGGCCGAGCGATTTGCCGCAAACGGCATGCGCTATCACACTGTTTATGATGCCCTGAACGATATCCGCAACCTCGAAATACCTATCCGGGCCGCGCGCGGCCATGGAATCCACGTTGTGCCTGGACTGGTCTATACCCATAGCCCGGTGCATACCGATGAATATTACGTGCGCAAGACCAAGGAACTGATGGCGATCGGGGTCGATGGTGTCTTCATCAAGGACCCGAGCGGACTATTGACGCCGGAACGGATTGCGACCCTTGTTCCGGCCATGAAAAAGGCCCTCGGCGACCTTCCATTGCAGCTTCACACACACTGCCTTTCGGGGCTGGCGCCCTATGTCGCGCTGCAAGCCGTCGAGCACGGCGTCGATACGGTGCATACGGCGACATCGACCCTGGCCAACGGCGCCTCGCACCCGCCGACGGAGTTGTTTACCCGCAACTGCCGCCGGCGCGGCCACGAGGTGGATATCGACCTTGGTCCCATCGAAGAGGTCGCCCAGCGCCTTCAATTCATCGCCGAACACGAAGACAAACCCGTCGGCAAGCCTCTCGAGTACGATGAGTTTCATTTCCACCATCAGGTCGCGGGCGGCATGATTTCCAATCTGCATCATCAGCTGGAAACGGTCGGCCTCCAAGACAGGATCGAGGAAATACTGGAAGAGGCTGGCCGGGTGCGGGCCGACCTCGGGCACCCAATCGTCGTCAGCCCGTTCGCGCAATATATTGTTACCCAATCTGTTTTAAACGTGATGGGACAAGACCAGGGCCGGGATCGCTACAGCACGGTGCCCGACGAAGTGCGGCTTTACGTGCGCGGTGGCTATGGTGAAATCGCAGGCAAAATCGACCAGAACCTGTATGACCGGATCACCGCGGGCGCCGAGCCGATCACCGAACGCCCGGGTGCACTGGTTGCGCCGGCACTGGGTCGTATCCGTAAATCCAGGGGGCCGTTTGCATCCGACGACGATCTTCTGCTGGCGGCATTTTACGACGACACTCAGTATGACGCGTTAAAGGAGGCGGGAGCGATCGGCACGGACTATCCGATTATGCGCACACCATTGCTTACGCTCGTGAAGGAACTAGCGGAACGGCCCGCCATTAAAAGTTTTCATATCAGCCAAAACCCGACTTAGGACCCCAAGAACACCATGACCGAACCTTGTATTATCACCGTCGCCATCACCGGCGCGCTGCCCACCAAAAAAGACACTCCCGCCGTGCCGGTGACGCCGGAGGAACAAATCGAATCCACCGTTGAGGCGTATGAAGCCGGGGCCTCGCTGGTCCACATCCATGTTCGCAATAAAGATCAAACCCCAGGGTCCGATCCGGACAAATACCACGCCATTCAGGAAGGCGTCGAAAAGCACTGCCCCGGCATGATCATTCAGTTCTCGACCGGTGGGCGGGGCCGCGATCAGAACCAGCGGGCCGGCATGCTGCACCACCGCCCCGACATGGCCTCGCTGGCCACGGGGTCCGTCAATTTTCCGAGCAACATCTACGAAAATCCGCCCGATTTCGTTGAGTCCCTGGCGACGCGGATGCTCGAATTCAACGTCAAGCCGGAAGTCGAGGTTTTCGATGCCGCCATGCTCTACAACGCCGCCCATCTGGTTAAAAAGGGTTTGATTAAGCCTCCCGTTCACCTGCAATTCGTTCTCGGCATCCCCAATGCCCTGCCGGCGCGCCGGTCACTGCTGGAGTTTCTGATCAAAGAGCGCGAAGAGGTATTGCCCGGATCGACCTGGGCCGCGGCCGGAATCTCTCGTCACCAATTCGAGGTCAATCAGTGGTGTCTGGAGCTCGGTGGTCATTGCCGCACCGGGCTTGAGGACAACATAAAGTTCGACCGCGACCGTTTGGCCGTAAGCAATGCCGAACTGGTCACGAAGATCGTCGATATCGCCGGCGACTATGGGCGGCGCCCGGCGACGTCTGTGGAAGCGAGGGAGATTCTGGGTCTTACCAATGCCGACTGATGCGCGGAGCGCAACCGCCTTTAAAACGGCGCAGGTGTTAGTCGCCGAGGTGCGTGGCGGGCATGCCGCGCCCAGCGACATCGCGCGGTCCGTCTTGGACGACATTCAGGCACGCGACGGGGCCCTTAATTGTTTCGCCAGTCTCAATCCGGACGACGTCATCGCGCAGGCGTCGGCGCTCGACCAGCGTCTCGCCAGGGGCGAGGACTTAGGCCCGCTCGCCGGGCTGCCCGTGTCGGTGAAGGATCTGATAGTGGCAAAGGGGCACCCCACCGCCTTCGGTTCCCTGACCATGCAGGGCAACGTCATCGACCTGGATGCCCCCGTTGTCGAACGGTTGCGCGCCGCCGGCGCGGTGATGCTGGGCAAGACGACGACCAGCGAATTCGGCTGCAAGGCGGTCGGCGACAGTCCTCTTACCGGCATCACCCGCAATCCGTGGAATACGGCGAAAACACCGGGCGGCTCCAGTTGCGGCGCCGCCGCTGTCGTCGCCTCGGGTATTTCGCCAGTGGCCATCGGCACCGATGGGGGTGGGTCTATTCGTATACCGGCAAGCCTGACTGGTTTGGTCGGTTTCAAGGGCCACTTCGGACGGGTTCCGGCCTATCCTGCCGCCGCCGTGCCGACGTTGATCCACATCGGACCACTTTCGCGCCGCGTGCGTGATGCCGCTTTGATGATGTCGGTAATCTCCGGGTTCGATGAACGGGACCCCTATAGCATCGCCGGGCCAAAGCCCGACTATCTTGCCGCTTGCGAACGTCGGCCCAAGGGTCTGCGCATCGCCTACAGCCCGACCCTGGGATATGCCCGCCCGGACCCGCAGGTGGCGGAAATGGTAGAGGCCGGGCTCGGGCGGCTGGAAGCGGCGGGTTGTCAAATAGATGTGGTCGAGCATGTTTTCGACGATCCGGTGAAAATTTGGATGACGGAGTTTTATGCCGGTGTCGGCACGCGCCTGAAAACGGCCATGGAAACCCGGGGGGACGATATTGATCCAGCCGTTGCGAATGTGTTGGAGGGCGCCTATTCGCTGTCGGCAACCGACCATCAGGAACAGATGTTCGAGCGGTTTCAGTTCCGGGACCGGGTCCGGGCGTTTTTCGAGGACTACGACATCCTCGCCACGCCGGCGCTGCCCGTGACCGCCTTCGACGTCGGCCTGAATGTCCCGCCGGGTCACAAGGGCCGGGATGCGATTTCCTGGGCTTACTACAGCTATCCCTTCAACCTGACGGGGCAACCGGCGGTGTCCGTTAATGCCGGTTTCGACGCCGACGGGTTACCGGTCGGGATTCAACTCGTCGCCCGGTCGCTGGCGGAAGAAACGCTCTTTTCCCTGGCCGCGGCGTTCGAGGAAGACGGCCCGGAACCGGACAGACGTCCTTCCCAGTAAGAAACCCCGGCGTCAGCCGCCTTTCGCGTCTTCCAGGGTCATGTCCGCCGTTTTCTCACTGGTCATGATCGCTGGTGCGTTTGCTCTTTCACAGGTGAAGGGGCCAGAAAGCCGCGAATTGCCTAACCCTTGCGTTTTGTTAGTTGATCAGGGATGAGCCTTTGTAATAGAGGGCGACTAAGAACCAGGTCCCAAATTTTTTGCCGTCGAAATTTTCAGAAGCCCCTTCTAGTGGGGGATGACGGTACTATACAGATCACGGGTATTCATATGGGACCCATTGGTTTTCTGGCAGATAGTCTGGCCATGAGTAATGTCCGCTTTGGCCCCGAAAGCGGGCATCTTTGAGGTAGTCGAAAAGAGTCCGTTAATGACCCAAAGCGGACGTTCTAGTTCCCAGATAATTTAAATTTATTATGTTATGAGGATCACCCGGAATGCGCCAAATTCCTTAACAAACTTGGACCATTATTTTGGGGTCACCCCGAGAAGAACTTCGATGGCTTTATCCTTGATCGATTGAATGCGGCCTTCCTGCATCGGGTGCCGTTCACGAACCTTTGACCGCAGGGCAGATGATTTCGGGAGGTTTTGGGTTGGAATGTCGCCGCCGGAGGGTTAAACATTTCTCATACCAACCGCTTGAAATACCGGTAAAATAGAACCCATGCCCGAAGGCAACGCATTCCAGATCAAGGCCTTGGACCCGCGCAAATTCCAGGACCCCCACGTCACCGCCGAGGGGATCACGCGTGCCGTCGTCGCGCTGACGCACTTGCGGACACTTTGGTTCAATACCGGATCGCTGTGCAACATCACGTGTCAGAACTGCTACATGGATTCCAGCCCCACCAATGACCGGCTTGCCTACATGACGGTGGCCGAGGTCAAGGCGTTCCTGGATGAGATCGAAGCCGAACGCCTGCCGGTCGAGGAAATCGCCTTCACCGGCGGCGAGCCGTTCATGAACCGGGAATTGCCGGACATGATCGAGCTTGCGCTGAGCAGAGGATTCCGGGTGCTGGTGCTGACCAACGCCATGAAGCCGCTGTTGAACAAACGCCCCCGGCTGCTGGACATCCTCGACCGCCACGGCCAGGCGCTGACGCTCAGGGTTTCCATCGATCATTTCACCAAGGCCAAACACGAAGCGGTGCGCGGTGCGGCGTCCTGGGCGCCGATGATCGAAGGCCTGCGCTGGCTCGCCGAAAACAATTTTAAGATCACCATCGCCGGGCGTACCTGCTGGGATGAAAACGACGCCGAGGCGCGCCGGGGCTATGGCGAACTGTTCGAGGCCCAGCACATCCCCGTCGATGCCGATGACCCGGCGGCTCTGGTTCTGTTCCCGGAAATGGACTCCGCCGCCGATGTCCCCGAAATCACCACCCATTGCTGGGATATTCTTGGCGTCGCGCCGGAAACCATGATGTGCGCCACGTCCCGCATGATCGTCAAACACCGTGGCCAGGACAGGGCCTCGGTGGTGCCATGTACGCTGCTGCCCTATGACACCGCGTTCGAGCTCGGCCATGATCTGACCCAGGCGGCGAAAACAGTGCAGCTCAATCACCCCCATTGCGCCAAGTTCTGCGTCCTCGGCGGCGCCTCGTGCAGCCCCGAATGATGGAGTCTGCCGTGCGCGACCTTGGCCGGCTGGACGGCCCGGTGCTGTGTTTCGGCGGCCCGTATTCCAACGCCCAGGCGACCGAGGCCTTGTTGGTGGAAGCCCGCACCCGGGGCATTCCGCCTGATCGGGTGATTTGCACTGGCGACGTCGTCGCCTATGGCGGCGACCCGCAAGCCTGCGTCGATCTTGTCCGTAATGCCGGTATCCAAATGGTAATGGGAAATTGCGAGGAATCGCTGGGATTTAACGCCGACGATTGCAATTGCGGGTTCGAAAAAGACAGCGACTGCGCGGCGTGGTCCGCCGATTGGTTCACCCATGCGGCTTCGGTTCTGGATGGTGACGCGTTGGCGTGGATGCGATGCCTGCCCCGCCAATTGCGGTTCTTCCTGGCCGGGCGCAAGATCGCCGTCATCCATGGCGGCGATCAAAACATCTCAGATTATGTCTTCGCCTCAACCCCCGATGTGGCCAAGGCCGTTATTTTGGACCGCCTTGATGCCGACGCCGTCATCGGCGGCCATTCGGGGCTGCCGTTCACGCAGGTTCTGGGGCCCCGACTTTGGCATAACGCCGGCGCTATCGGCATGCCCGCCAACGACGGTACCCCGCGGGGTTGGTATTCCATCCTTACCGGCAGCGATGACGGAATTGATATTACGCTTCATGGTTTGGTCTACGACCATCATGCCGCCGCCCTGGCGATCCGGGCCGTCACCCCGGGCCTGCCCTATGCCCAAACCCTGGAAGACGGATTGTGGCCGAACATGGCGGTATTGCCCGAAACGGAACACGGCCTTCAGGGCCTTGCCCTCGAGCCCCCACCGGTGCACTGGCCAAATCGACTTACCGTAGCCGCTGAATAACTCCAATAACGCATGGTATTCCTTTGAAATTTATACAGTTTTACGGTTTTTCCGAATGGGGCTGGAAAAATACCCTGCTAGGCATAAGTATAGGGGGCTCCAGGCGGTGAATTTGTTGCCGCCGAAACAGCCAATCTAAAGCCACCGGGAAGAGTTGGAATGACCGAGCCATACACCTACGCTGAAACTACCAGCGCCATCACCATCACCGTCGAGCCGTTTTACCTGGATGAACAGTCCGAGCCGTCGGAAGGCCATTTTGTGTGGGCCTATCACGTCCGCATTGAAAACAACGGTCAGGAAACGGTGCAATTGATGACGCGGCACTGGCGGATCACTGATTCGCTGGGCAACGTCCAGGAGGTTCGCGGCGACGGCGTGATCGGGGAGCAACCGGTTCTGCCGCCCGGCGAGTCCTTTGAATACACCTCCGGCACGCCCTTGAACACGCCGTCGGGGATTATGGCCGGTACCTATCAGATGGAAACCAACCGGGGCAAATGTTTTGAAGTCATTATTCCCGCCTTTTCCCTTGATAGTCCCCATCAGGCCGGGCAGATCCATTAATCGCGACGGAATGATCCCATGAACAAGCCCATTTCTACGAACAAGCCACTGAAAGTAGTGGACGGCGAGACCGACGCAAGTCTCACCCCGGATATCACCCTCGACGACGACTGCGGACCGATCGAACCCGTCGCCGACAAACCCAGCCGGGAGGAGGCCGAGGACGCCATTCGAACCCTGATCAAGTGGGCCGGCGACGATCCCGAACGCGCGGGGCTTTTGGACACTCCCGCCCGCGTGGTGCGATCCTATGAGGAATTTTTCGACGGCTATGAGTCGTGCCCAAGAACCATTCTGACCCGCACCTTCGATGAAACCGACGGCTATGACGAAATCGTTTTGTTGCGCGACATCCGTTTCGAATCCCATTGCGAACACCACATGGCGCCGATTGTCGGTAAAGCCCATGTCGCCTATTTGCCGCGGCACCGGGTCGTCGGTATTTCCAAGCTGGCCCGGTTGGTCGAAATTTTTGCCAAGCGCCTTCAGATCCAGGAAAAAATGACGGCTCAGATCGCCAACACCATCAATGGCGTTTTAGAGCCCCGCGGTGTTGCCGTGGTGATCGAGGCGGCGCATCATTGCATGACCACCCGGGGCATCCATAAACCGGGGGCAACCATGGTCACCAGCCGCATGCTCGGCGCCTTCCGGGACGACCCTTCGACGCGGCGGGAGTTTTTATCGATGATCGGTAATCCGTCCACGGACGGGACCTCCTTCGGCTGAACCGACACCGGCAAAACCCGAAACCCCACTTTATCCTCACTTGACCCTGAAACCTCTACGGGTTTACTGAACTGGGGGACACATATGGATTTCCGGCCTATCTTCCTGGTTATCGGCATTCTGCTGGCGACGCTGGCGTTGGTGATGTTAATCCCGGCCTTGGTCGATGCCTTTACCGGCCACTCCGATTGGGAGGTATTCGCCATTTCGTCCGGCGTGACTTTGTTCGTCGGCGTTGCCATGGCGCTGACCAGCCGCGCCGGGGCCATGCGCCTGACCATCCGCCAAGCTTTTGCCATGACCACGCTAAGCTGGCTGACGATGACCTTTTTTGCCTCGCTGCCGTTCATTTATTCAAGCCTGGGTCTGAACTTCACCGATGCCTTTTTCGAGGCCATGTCGGGGATCACCACCACCGGATCAACCGTGATCACCGATCTTGATAATGCGCCTAAGGGGATTTTGCTTTGGCGGGCGTTGCTGCAATGGCTGGGCGGCATCGGTATTATCGTCATGGCCATTGCCGTTTTACCGATGCTGAAGGTTGGCGGCATGCAGTTATTCCGCATGGAAAGTTCCGATCAATCGGAAAAAGCCCTGCCCCGCGCCGCCCAGGTCGCGACGGCCATCGGCGTCATTTATTTACTGCTATCCGGTGCCTGCGCCGGCGCCTATTGGCTGGCCGGCATGTCCGGCTTCGATGCCTTCGCGCACGCCATGACCACCATCGCCACGGGCGGATTTTCCACCGTCAACGCCTCGATCGGGCATTTTAACAATGCCACCATCGACACCATTGCCGTTGTCGGCATGATCATCGGCTCGTTACCGTTCATCTTGTACCTGAAGACCCTGCAAGGCGATTTCCGGGCGCTTTTTTCCGACACCCAGGTGCAAATGTTCCTGTCATTGGTCAGCGTGGTGGTGATCATGGCGGCCGGGTGGTTGTGGCTTAAAAACGGTCTCGGCCCCATTTTGGCGCTGCGTTTTGCGACCTTTAATATTGTTTCCATTATCACCGGCACCGGCTACACCACTTCCGATTTTAGCCTGTGGGGCAGCTTCGCGTTGCCGATTTTCTTTTTCATCATGTTCATCGGCGGCTGTGCCGGGTCGACCACCTGCGGGATCAAGATTTTCCGGTTCCAGGTATTATACGCCGCAGCGCGCAGCCAGATTCACCACCTGTTGCAGCCGCACGGGGTTTTCGTCCCCCAATACAACCGGCGTCCCATTTCAGATGAAGTCATCGTTTCGGTGTTGAGCTTCTTCTTTATGTGGTTCATGTCGTTCGGCTTGTTAGCGCTGGGGTTGGGGATGCTGGGGCTGGATTTCCTAACCGCCTTTTCCGCCGCCGCGACCTCCATTTCCAACGTTGGCCCTGCCTTGGGCCCCATCGTCGGGCCATCGGGCACCTTCCAGGTGCTGCCCGACGCCGCCAAATGGCTGTTGGCGGGCGGCATGCTGTTGGGCCGGTTGGAACTGTTTACGGTAATTGTGCTGTTCAGCCGCTCGTTCTGGCGGGGGTAGAGCAAAACCCGAGCAAATGGCCTCATTTGCGACGACGAAATTGGGGTTAAACTACCCCTAGCGCAGCCAGGCGACCAAGTGTTTGCGAATATTCTCTTCCATTACCTTGTCGAAATCCCGCACCAAGGCATCGGTCAACTCGAACCAAAGGCGTTCGCGCTTGTTGATGGAGGCGTCCTCGCGAATGGTTGAAAACCGGGTCGCTTGCGCAATGGTGTGGCCGCTAGCCTCGCCATTGGTAACCTCCAGGCGGGCCTGGACGGTCATGTCGTAGCGCTGCGATTGCTGCTTGGTGAAGGTGGCGGTGAGGCCGGTCTTTCTTTGAAGTTGCACTTCAATGGCGGTCGCGTTGAGGATAACCAGCCGTGCCGTGCCGGAACGGCCGACGGTCCTGAACCTGTCCTTGGCCCATTGCTTCAGCGCCTTGACGGGCGGCGTCGGGAAAAGATGTTCGACGTTGGGCGGCCTCAAGGGCGCCTGGTATTGGGAGACGACCTCGAACTTAGCAACGTTCAGCTTGATTGGCTTTAGGTGCGCGAAGGTTAAGTCAGGAAAGGTCTCTACATGAACGAGCGTTTCACAGCCCAACAGCCCCAATGGCAGGAACGCCAATATCAGCGGCGCGAATATACGGTGGAATCGAATCATCCCCTATTCTACCCCAAACACCAGGCAAGAATACCCTTCTGTGCATGCAGCCGGTTTTCGGCCTCGTCCCAGATTACCGATTGGGGGCCGTCCATGACCTCGTCGGTGACTTCCTCACCCCGGTGCGCCGGCAGGCAATGCATGAACAGCGCGTCCGCCTTGGCACCCGCCATCAGCGCCTGATCGACCCGGAAAGGTTCCAGCAACTTCATCCGCGCATCGGCGTCGGCATCGCCCATGGACACCCAGGTGTCGGCGTTGACCAGATCGGCGCCATCGACGGCGGCGGCGGCATCATCGGTGACGGTAATGTCGCCGCCTTCGCTCACAGCCCATTGCAAAATTTCGGGGGCAGGCTTGAGCGAATCGGGGCACGCGAGGCGCAACGTAAACCCGAACCGGACGGCGGCGTGGATCCAGCTGTTGGCGACATTGTTACCGTCTCCGGACCAGGCCACGACCCGGCCCTTAATGGGGCCACGATGTTCTTCATAGGTCATCACGTCGGCCATGATTTGGCACGGATGCGAATAATTCGTCAGCCCATTGATGACCGGCACCGTGGCATAGGCTTCCAGGTCTTCCAGTTTTTTCGGATCATCGGTGCGGATCATGATGGCGTCAGCGTACCGGGATAGCACGCGGGCGGTATCGGCAATGGATTCGCCGCGGCCCAATTGCGATTCGGCGTCGCTCATCACCACCACCTGGCCGCCCAGGTGCTGCATGCCGACTTGAAACGACACCCGGGTCCGAGTCGACGGCTTCTCGAAGATCATCACCAGGGTCTTGCCGGCGAATACCGGTTTTGAGACACCGTCTGCATGCGCGCGCTTAAGGCTGCCGGCCAAATCCAGAATGTCCCGCAAGGTCTTGGTATCGAAGCGGTCAAGGTCGAGAAAATGCTTCACGGCCGTCATTACGCGTCCAATTCGCCTGCCGCCTTGTCGATGATGGCGATGGCTTCATCGACGTGGCTGTCCTCGATAATCAACGGCGGCACCAAACGAACGACGTTTTCGCCCGCCGCCACCGTCAGCAGCCCGCCTTCGGTCAGCTTGGCAACAACATCCATATTGGTGGGAACGCATTTCAGCCCCACCATCAGCCCCGAACCGCTGATGCCCTCGAACACCGTTGGGTGATTGACGGCGATCTCTTCCAGGCGCTGCCATAGCCGCTTGGCGATGGCGTTGGCCTTGTCCAGAAATCCTGTTTCCAGAACCACGTCGAGGACCGCATTGCCGACCGCCATGGCCAGCGGGTTGCCGCCAAAGGTGGACCCGTGGCTGCCCGCGGTAAGCGCCGACGCCGGGCCTTCCTTGGCAAGGCAGGCGCCGATCGGAAAGCCGCCGCCCAGTCCCTTGGCCGAAGCCAGAATATCGGGTTCGATCCCGGCCCATTCATGGGCAAACAGCTTGCCGGTCCGCCCGATGCCGGTTTGAACCTCGTCCAAGATCAACAGCACCCCAAATTCATCGGCGAGGGCGCGCGCCCCTTTCAGGTAGTCCTTGGACAGCGCCCGGATGCCGCCTTCGCCCTGGACCGGTTCGATCAACAGGGCGGCGGTCTCGGGACCGACCGCGGCGCGCATCTCGTTGAGGTTGTCGAAGGCGACTTGGTCGAAGCCGTCGACCACTGGGCCGAACCCGGCCAAGTGTTTTTCCTGGCCGCCGGCGGCGATCATCGCCAGCGTGCGGCCGTGGAAAGCGCCCTCGCAGGTGATCACCCGGAAGCGTTCCGGGTGGCCCTGGTCGCTTTGGTATTTGCGCGCCATCTTGACCGAGGTTTCCACCGCCTCGGCGCCGGAATTGATGAACACCACACTATCGGCAAACGATGCCGCGACCAGCCGTTCGGCCAGACGCGTCTGTTCCGGAATCTGATACAGGTTGGAGCAATGCCAAAGCTGCCCGGCTTGGCGGGTCAGCGCCTCGACCAGGTGCGGGTGGCAGTGGCCCAGGCAGGTCACCGCGATACCGCCGCCGAAGTCCAGATAGCGGGTGCCGTCGGAAGCATACAGGTACACCCCCTCGCCTTTTTCGAAAGCAATATCGGCCCTGGCGTAATTGGCCATAACGGGTGAAATCATCGGAACTGCTCTCCAATCGCTGTGGCGGCCCGCCGAAACAGGCCCCGGTCCAAGGAAAGCGGCCAAGTATCTTTATCCGGACTTAACCTGTCAACGCCCGCCTCTATAAGGTGTCGCGTCGGGTTTACGCCTTTAGCCGGTACCCGGACTTGAACATCCAGGTGCACAGCGCCCAAAGACAGGCATTTACACCGGCCATGATGACAAGACCGGCCATGATGTTGCCGTCGGCGTGGCCGGTGAAGCCATAGCGCATCCCGTCGATCATATAAAAGAAAGGATTGAAATGGGCGGCGAGTTGGGCCTTCTCGGGCAACCGCTGGATGGAATAAAAGGTGCCCGACAGGAACGACAGCGGCGTAATAATAAAATTGGTGACCGCCGCGATGTGATCGAATTTTTCCGACCAGATGCCGCCGATCGTGCCCAGTAACGCCAACATCAGCGACGCCATGAAGCCGTGGTAGAAAACGAAGCCCCAGTGCTGGATATCGATGTCGACGAAAAAGCTCATCGCCACGGCAACGACAACGCCCACCGAAATGCCTCTGGAAACGCCGCCCATGGTAATACCGAAAACCAACTCATGGGCGGTGAACGGCGGCATCAGGGTATCGATGATGTTGCCCTGAATTTTGGAAATCATGATCGATGACGACGTGTTGGCGAAGGCATTCTGGACAATGGACATGACGATCAGCCCCGGCGCCAGGAATTCCATGAACGGAATGCCGGCGACGGTCCTGACCGTGCCGCCTAGCGCCAGCGTGAATACCGCCAGAAATAGCAGCGTCGTCACCACCGGCGCCATCAAGGTCTGCGTATAGACCTTCACGAAGCGCCGGACCTCGCGCAGGTAAAGGGTCCACAGCCCGATCCAGTTGACCGCGCCCATGGGGGTGATGGTTGGGGGAGATATCTTCTGATCAGTCATGATGCCTGGATATATACGCCCGGCGCGTGACAATATCCAACCATGAAGGATCGCGAAGAAAATAAAATCGAGAAGCGGAAAAAACGCAACCCCCGCAAGGTGACGCCGAAATATCTGGACAACGCGGCGCTGTATTACCTGTCCCGGTATGCCACATCGGCGGAAAACCTACGCCGCGTGATGATGCGCAAGATACACCGCTCGGCCAACCACCACGGCACCGACGTTGAGGACGGCATCGCCCTGCTTGAGGCTATGATCGCGCGGTATTTAGACTCCGGCCTGCTCGATGACGGGGCCTATGCCAAAGCCAGGGCAGCCAGCCTGCACCGATGGGGCAATTCCGCGCGGGTGATAACTGGAAAGCTCAGGCAAAAGGGCGTCGGCAACGATGACATTGCCGGCGCCCTCCAGGCGCTGAGCGAGGAAGATCACGATCCCGAATGGGCCGCCGCCGTCATGGTCGCCAAACGCCGGCGCCTGGGCCCCTTCGCGACCCAAAAAACGACCGAGGAGACACGCGAAAAGCACTTGGCGGCGCTGGCCCGGGCCGGGTTTTCCTATGACATCGCCCGGCGGGTTATTGACGCGGAAAGCGAAGAAGACCTTGAACAACCGTCCTAGCCGATTAGGTTGGACTTCAGATTAAAAAATCTTCGAGGAGATTAACAAGAGGCGAGGAGCGGCTATGCCGCGACAGGGAGATTGAATTTGACCACTATTTATCACAATCCACGATGCTCAAAATCCCGCCAGACGCTGGCGTTGTTGGACGAACGCGGCATTGAGCCGGACATTATCGAATACCTGGTGACGCCGCCCAGCATTGAGGAATTGACCAACATCCTGGCCATGTTGGGCCTTGGCCCCCGCAATCTCCTGCGTAAGAAGGACGCCAAGGAAGCCGGCCTCGACGATCCCGGCCTCGACGACGCGGCGCTTATCAAGGCCATGGTCGCCAACCCCATTGTCATCGAGCGCCCCATTGTCATCAACAATGGCAAGGCGGCGTTGGGCCGGCCACCGGAAAGCATCGCCGAGATTCTTTAAACGCTTGCGGAAACCTGATGAAAAGCTGAAGGAAAACAAGGCCGCCGTTGACGTTCTGAGGCCATCAATTCACTATGGGCTAATATTCTTGTATGCGCCGGGTTCCTTGAACAAAGAGAGAGAGGAGCCCGCCCCTGGGAGAGACTAAGGCTGACGATCAAGCGTCCAATAAACCCAAGCGCACCCTCAGCGCCACCCTGACGCCGGTCTCCGACACACCCGCGCCTGCGCCGGCCCCGGCCCCGCAAACACCAACGGCGGAACAGGTCGCCACGTGGCAGGCGCTGGATGTTGGGACGCGAAGACAGCCCCTGGTACCCGACGCTGCGCCTGTTCCGCCAACCCGCCCCCGGCGACTGGACGACGGTATTCGAAAACCTGCGCCGGTCGCTGACCGGACTGGCCGCGAGCACCAAGGCCGCCGACAACTAAAAGCAAACCCGCTACCCGGGCGGCAGTGGCGGCCTGGGGCCGGGTTGGTCCATCTCTTTTTCCATCTTTGGCGGCAGCACGGCCTCCGGTTCCGGCGCGTCCACTTGTTTCGGCGCTGCCGGCTCCGGGGTGAGGTCTATACCGCTCAAATCGATGCTCAATTGCGGCGTCATCATCGGTGGCGGCGGCGCCGTGGCCGCGACGGGGGGCTTGGCCGACGCCGGTTCGGGCACTGGCGCCGGTGGCGCAGTCGATGATACCGGCGGCGGTTCCGGCGGCGCGAAGGTGGTCGGCGCCGGTTCCGGTGCTTGGCCCGGAACCGGTAAGGGCGAACCCGGGGGCAGGGCGGCGGTGGGCGGCAGCGTCAACGGCCGGTAAAGCGTTTCCGGCTGGGTTCCCGGTGCGCCGGGGGTGGGTGGCCGTAACGACGGGCTCGGTTGCCGCCACCGGGTGCCGTATTCGTTGGCCATGGGGTGCGGTTCGGAAAGCATCTTGTCCATGTCATAGGTCGTGCCGATGCTGTCGGCGGCGGCGCGCCCCGACAGGATAGTAGCGACCGTCAATACGAGTACGGTGGTTTTCACGTCGTTCCCTAACACCACAAACCATTGAAATTATTTCATTTATTAGCACACCGGGCAATAGTTTTCAGGTTTTGGCCCGCAACCGTTGACCGCTCCCCTTCGCATGGGCAACATGTCCGAGCCGTGGCGGGACTGATTTAAGCCGCCAAAAGTATGTGCGGGGGTCCCGATTAAAGAAAACCAAACAAACCTTCAACGATGTTGAGGTCATCTTCCGCGAGGAAGAACCCAGCGATACCGCCTTCGAGATCGTTTCCGGCAATGTCGAAATCTCCAAGCAGGGCGACGGCGGTACCGTCAGCCTGGCGGTCCTGAACCCCGGCGACATGTTCGGCGAGATGGGTGTCCTCGATCAAGGCATCCGCAGCGCCACGGCCACCGCTGTCGGCGCGGTCACCGTCAGCGCCATCAGCCGTAAGGAGTTTCTCGCCGGCATTCAGGAAAAACCGGAAATCGCGCTCGGCATCATGAACCAAATGGCCGCACGCCTGCGCGGCGCCGGCGATCAACTCGCCAACGATGCGCCAACGGCGGCGGTCACGACGACGCTGGCGGGGGCGAAAGCGCCCTTGGACAGCGGCCTGTCGGCACAGGTGCGCCCGGTCCAAGGCGGTGAAGGTGTTGGCCCGTCGGCACCCGCGAAAAAGGGATTCTGGAGTAGGCTATTAAATCTCGATGCCCTTCCCAAAATCGAACGCATTGAGGTTCAGGTGGCGCCGAAGGACCTTCCCCCCATGGACTGGAAAGAGGACGAATAACCGCCATCCGAATAATCACTTTTGAGAATTAATTTTTCCGGCTACGGGCTTGCCGGAACCTTTTTAGGCCATTATATTCCCGCCGTCGTTCATAAAATCAACACAATTAATTGTATGTTTGACTTCGGTCGTCCGGACGAAGAGGCGGCAACAGGGTTAAACAATAAAATAAACAGGCAACCACTGGGCATCACGACAATGGCGGAGAAAATCGTTCTTAACGGCCTGACCAAAAAGTTTGGGCCAATCCTGGCCGTTGACAATATTTCCTTGTCCGTGGCCACCGGCGAGGTCTTGGGTTTCCTGGGCCCCAACGGCGCCGGGAAATCGACGACCATGCGGATGCTGACCGGCTTCATCGAGCCGACGTCCGGCACCGCCGAGGTCTGTGGCCTGGATGTCACCCGCCATCCCGTCGAAATTAAACGCCGGATCGGTTACCTTCCGGAAGGCGCACCCACCTACGGCGACATGACGCCGGAATCCTATCTTGGCTTCATCGCCGAAATCCGTGGCTTCAACGGACCCGAAATTCGCCGCCGTATCGAGGCCGTCACCGAAAAAGTCGATATCGGCAGCGTCTTGCGCCAGCCCATTGATACCCTGTCGAAGGGATTCAAGCGCCGCGTCGGGCTCGCCCAGGCGATGCTGCACGACCCCGAAATCCTGATCATGGACGAACCCACCGACGGCCTTGATCCCAATCAGAAACACCAAGTCCGAAAATTAATCCGCGAGATGTCCGCCGACCGGGCAATCATCATTTCCACCCATATTCTCGAAGAAGTCGAAGCCGTGTGTTCGCGCGCCGTGATCATCGCCCATGGCCGTTTGTTGGCCGACAGCACGCCCGAGGAATTGCTGTCCCGTGCGCCCGACCATAACGCCGTGATGATCACCGTCGATACCAACAAATCCGACGCGGTCAAAAAAACCCTGGAAGGCCTCGATGCCGTCAAAAACACCAGATCCGAAAAGACCGCAAACGGTGCCACACGCCTGGTCATTCGGCCAAAAAAGGGCAAGTTGATCGCCGACGACGTCAGCCAATTATTGCGGTCAAAGAACATTCCGGTGCAGGAGATGTTCGTCGAACGGGGATCTTTGGATGACGTCTTCCGCAAAATCACCAAGGACGGGAAATCTGCTGGAGGTGGGACCAATGCGTAACATTGCGATCATCGCCAAGCGTGAAATCAAAGGCTATTTCACCACCCCATTGGCGTATATCTTCATCGTCATATTCCTGGCCATGTCCGGCGCCTTCGCCTTTTACATCGGCGGCTTCTTCAATCGCGAACAGGCCAGCCTGGCGACATTCTTCCTGTATCACCCGTGGCTATATCTCATGCTGGTGCCGGCCATCGCCATGCGATTGTGGGCAGAGGAACGCAAGACCGGCACGATCGAAATTTTGATGACGCTGCCAATTTCCACCTCCGAAGCGGTGCTCGGTAAATACCTGGCCGCATGGGGGTTCACCGGCATCGCCCTGACGTTGACGTTTCCCATGTGGATCACCGTCAACGTGCTGGGCGAACCCGACAACGGCGTCATCCTGGCCGGCTATCTGGGCAGCTTTTTCATGGCCGGCGCATTTCTAGCCATCGGTTCGTGTATCTCGGCGCTGACCAAGAATCAGGTCATCGCGTTCATCGTCGCGGCCACCGTTTGTTTTCTGTTCACCATGAGCGGCCTGGAATTGGTGTTGAGCTTCTTCCGCGGCTGGGCGCCGGAAATATTGGTGCGGACCATCGCCTCGATGAGCTTTCTGACTCACTTCGGCGCTATCTTAAAGGGGGTCATCGACATCAGGGACCTGATCTTTTTCGGTACGCTGATTGCGTTTTGGCTGTTTGCCAATGTCATCATCATCGACCTCAAGAAGGCGGCCTGATCCAATGCGCTGGCTGGAATCCATGGAACGCTCGAAACTCGCCGTTATGGGGTTGGCGCTGGGCGTTGTTCTTTTCTTCGCCGTCAACGTTTTTTCCAACACCACCTTCCAGTCGGCGCGCCTGGACCTGACCCAGGGAAAGCTGTTCACCCTTTCCAGCGGCACCCTGAAAGTGCTGGCTTCCAGTGGTGAGCCGATTTCGCTGAAGTTTTATTTTTCCAAGCTATTGGGTGAACGCAGCCCCCAACACGCCACTTATTTCGAACGCATCCGGGAACTGCTGGAGCGCTATCAGGATATATCCGGCGGCAGAGTCCAACTTGAAGTGATCAACCCCGAGCCCTTTTCCGACGACGAGGACCGCGCCGTCGCCGCGGGCCTGACGGGGATTCCGTTGAACGAAGCGGGCGATCTTGGCTATTTCGGCCTTTCCGGCTCCAACAGCACCGACGACAAAGCCGGCATTCCGTTTTTCACGCCGGAACGGGAAACCTTCCTGGAATACGACCTGACCCGAATCATCTACACCCTGGCCGATCCGGAACGCAAAGTGATCGGGGTGATGTCGCCGCTGCCCATCAATGGCGGCGCCGCGCAACCGCCGTACCAACAATCGCCGCGCTGGACAGTGCTGGACCAGATCAGTGATTTCTTCACGGTCAAAATGCTGCCCACGCAAATGCGCGAAATTCCAGGCGACATCGATATCCTGATGTTGGTCCACCCCAAGGGATTGGATGACTTCACCTTATACGCCATCGACCAGTTCGTGATCGGCGGCGGCAGGGCGATGGTATTCGTCGATGCCAACGCGGAGGTCGATGTCCCCCCCGACGGGCGCATGCAGAGCCTGCCGGTATCGGACTTCAATAAAATTCTCACCACCTGGGGGCTCAAGCTGGCCGACAATAAGGTCGCCGGCGACCTGGATGCGGCGCGCCGGGTCAACGTCCGGGTCGGCAAAAAAACGTCGGTCGTCGATTACGTGATCTGGTTAGGGTTGGACAAAAGAAACTTCGATAGGGGCGATCTCATCACCGGCAATATCAGTTCGCTGAATTTCGCCGGCGCCGGCATTTTAGAGCCCACCGGCATCGAAGGAATCAAGATCCAGCCGTTGATCTCCACCGGGCCCAGGTCCATGGCCATCGACGCGTCAAAGGTCATGTCCCGGCCCGACGCCGTCGGTCTGTTCCGGGATTTCAAGGCCGACGGCAAGCCGTTGATGCTGGCGGCGCGCATCAACGGCACCGTCAAAACGGCCTTCCCCGATGGCCCGCCCAAAGAAAAAGACGGCACCCCGGCCAAGGGTGTGCCGCCTAAGCATTTGGCCCAATCGGCAACACCGGCCAACCTGGTCGTGGTTTCCGATGTCGACATGTTGCACGACAGGTTCTGGGCCGAAATTCGTCAGCTTCTGGGCCAGCAGCTTTTGGTGCCCTACGCCAACAACGCCGATTTCGTGGTCAGCGCCTTGGATAACCTCGGTGGCAGCGATGACCTGATCGGGCTCCGCGGCCGCGCAAATTCGACCCGCCCCTTCACCATGGTGCAGGATATCCGCCAGGCGGCGGAACGTAAATTCCGGACCAAGGAACGAGATCTTCAGACCAAGTTGGAAGCCGCACGCGCCAAACTGGATTCGCTGCAGCGGCGTCGTGGCGGCAAACAGGAAGTCGTCGTCAGCGCCGACGACAAGTCCGCGATCCAAGATTCCCGGAACAAAATCGTCAGAATTCGCAAGGGCCTTCGGGATGTTCAGGTGGCGTTACGCCAAGACATCAACCGCTTGGAAGGATTGCTTAAGTTCCTCAACATCGGGCTTATTCCGCTGCTGTTGGGCTTCGGCGCTATTGTTGTCGCCCTTATCGGCCGATTTCGCCGCAAATCCCTGTTCGTGACGGAATAAAAAGGACCTCACACCGTGTCACCGAAAACATTTGTTGTTCTTAGCATCCTCACCGTCGTCGCGCTCGGCGCGGCGGTGTTGGCGCCGGGCCTGAACCAGGGCTACCAGCCCGCCGCCGGCGCCGGCGACAGGGTGTTCCCGAAGCTGATTGATCGGGCCAACGATGTCGCCGCCGTGGTCATTGAACACGCCAAGGGCCGGATAACTCTGATCAAAAATGATGACGGCTGGACCATGAATGAACGCGACGGCTACAACGCCCGCCAAGTCCGGGTCCAGCGCACCATCTTAGGCCTGGCGCAACTGCGGTTTTGGGAACCGAAAACCCGAAACAAGGAAAAATTCGACAAACTTGAACTCCAAAACCTGGATGCCAAAGACGCCAAATCAAAGGTCATCAAACTTTTTGATGAAGGCGGCGTCGTGCTGGTCGATCTAATCGTCGGCAAGCGGCGTCCCAGCCTGCCCGGCACCACCACCGGCGGCGTCTACATCCGCAAACCCGACAGCGATCAGACCTGGTTGGCGGCGGGCATCACCGACGTCACCGAAGATATGAAGAACTGGTTGGAACGTAAAATCCTCAATATTGGATTCTCCCGGGTGAAAAACATCGTCATTCGCCACCCCGACGGCGAGACCATCAACATCTCGAAACCGACCGAGAAAGCCGAGGTATTCAAAATCGATAATATGCCACCAGGCAAGAAACTGATTTCCCCGGTGGAACTGGGCAGTGCCGGCAGGGCGCTGAATAATTTTCAGTTGGATGATGTTCGCAAGGATGAAATTCCATTCGATGCCGCCATCACCATCACCACGGACTTCACCACCTTCGACGGGCTTTCCATCAAAACCATGGTTGCCAAACAGGATGGGGCCCATTGGCTTAAGATCCAGGCGACGGGAACAGCGGGCGATGCCTCCATTAAAGCCGACGCCATCACGGCGCGGACGAAGGGCTGGGCCTTTAAGATTTCAGATTACGCGGCATCCAACCTGACCATGCGCTTCAAAAACCTGGTCGAAGACGCCAAGGCCGGGTCTTAAAAAACTATTCAACGGGACAGGTTATTTTCCCCGCTTGGCAGCGCGTCGCATGCACTTCAAGCACTTTTCAAGCTCCGCAATATAAGGGATATGCTCCTCTTCAATGGTATGCCGGGGGCTATCCTTATAGGCTTCTGCGACCCAATCGTTCCTGGCCGCCACGTCGGTTTCCATTTCGGCCTTTGACGGCAGACGGGCGTCGCCCAATTCAATTTCCCGGACCCAACGCGCCTGGTATTCGTAGACCATGTTCAAGGAGGTGTCCGTATTGAAGAACCCCATGAGATACAGCCCGGGCCAATCCGGTTGGACCATGCGTTTGTAGAGATCGAGCCGGTTGTCTTTCAACGGTACAATTTCTGAAGAAAGAAACGGCAGATCGATCAGATACCCCGTCGCTGCTATCAGCGTGTCGAAATTTTCCGACGTCCCGTCGACAAAATGAATGGTCCGGCCGTCAATTCGTTCAATTCCTTGTTTGACGGTGACCCGATTGTAAGCAATGTCGGTGACGATGGTGCCGTTTGACGTCACGTGGGCGCGCTTGTCCAGGGACTTAAACCCTAACTTGGCCATCGAACCGTGGGCCAAATAGGTGAGCACGGCGGTCAGTTTGCGCCTAAGCCAGGATGGGATCCAACGTTGCTGGATCTTATGGGTGATATCGGTGAAGGGGATGCCGCAGAATAATTTTGGCAGGATTAACACACCGGAGCGTGCCACCAGGACGCATTTAGGCGAGGTAACGCAAAGGTCGCCGGCAATGTCACAGGCCGAGTTGCCGACGCCAACGATGCAAATTCGCTTGCCGACGAAGGACTCCGGTTCCTTGTAGTCAAAACCGTGCACGTACTCGCCGGTGAAGTCGTCTCTGAACATGGGCACGTGCATGGGAACGCTGAGGTGCCCGGTGGCAACGACCAAAGAATCAAATTGCGCCGCTTCTCCGACTTCCAGTTCGACTTTCCATCGAGGGGACTCGCCCTTTTTCGGATCGAACAAGGGTTGGATATTGGTAACCTGAGAATGGAATCGAATGCGCCGTTCCAAATCAAAGTGCCGTGCATATTTGGCCAGATAGGCGTGCATGTCATAGTGGTCGGGAAAAGATTGGACGTCGGCGTCAAAATCGAGATCGTGAAAACGGGTAACCCCGCGCGAGGTGTTGATGTGCAGCGTCCGGTAGGCGGCGGATCGCCCGTTGTCGTTCATGAAACACCAGAGCCCTCCGATTTGGGAGCCGATCTCAAAAATCGTAACGTCAAACCCCGCCTTTGTTAGGTACTTGGCTGCACAGAGCCCACAAGCGCCAGCGCCGATGACGGCAATGCGCTTGGCATTGATCATCAACGATGGATCGGCATTCGCCGCTCGTGAAGAATTTTCGTTCATCCGGCGATGTTAGCCCGTTTTTCGGGGTGTGCAACTCGGTCTTCGACCCACACCAAACGATCGAACTGGTGATAAAAACCAATCCATCAACGGCAACTCGGATGTCCTTCGCTCCTAGAATCCGTAAGGAACCTTGATCTGGACGTCAATGAGCATCACTAGCAATGCGCAGCTTGGTACAAAAGTTAGAAATCAATAATGGGGTAAATCCGCCCTTTCTCGTGCTCCCTATGTGCTCCCTAGAGAGATAAAGGCATTGGCGGTTTTATACTAAGTCTTTGAAAAGATGGCGCACCCGGGAAGACTCGAACTCCCAACCTCCTGATTCGTAGTCAGACGCTCTATCCAATTGAGCTACGGGTGCATTGGCCATGGGTCCGATTCGAACGGTCATAAATTGGCGAAATAACCGCCTCGAAGGGTGGCGACACTACTCTACAGATACGCCCATGGCAAGAACCTGAAAATGTTCCATTTAGGGTCAAATTAGCGTATGAAAATAGTAACTTGTGGTGTGATTCCTCTTTGAGTAAGATTTCCGTTAATAAATTTGGATAGATGGGGGTCTTTGCTTTATGTTTCGATTTAGTTATTGTTGTTGCGGGGATGAATCCGTTCAGAAACAAAGACAAAGGCGAGTGATGGCTTTTCCAGGCGTTCAATTTTTTGTGGTGGGGGTAATGTTTTTTGTTTCCGCCTGTTCGTTTGCCGAAAACACGCTGTGGCCTTCCCTGACCGGGGAGAGTCCGACTGCCACCAAACAATCGGCCGCCGGTCAAACCCCGGCCAAGTCTGCGCAAATGAAGCAAGCGCCCGCCGGTGGCAGCCAGCCGGTTATCGTCGCCCAGAACCCGCCGCCGCTCGGCACCACCAATTTTCAGCCTGCCAGCGTTACCCCCGGCCAGGCCACCGGCACCTACGTCGGCAAGAAAGTGATTGATCTGCGCCAAGAGCTGAAGCGTCTGCAACAATCCATTTCCAACAATAACGGCCTGCTTCAGTCGCTCCGCGGCAAGATCGTCGCCAATTCACAGCGATACCACGGCACCATCGCCGCCGTGAACGCGCGCCTTCAAGTCGGCACCACGCCGGGCAACCCGATCCTGGTGCAGCAGTTCAACAGCGCCCAGGCCGACCTTGACCGGATCGCCGCCGACATTACCGAAATGAATGCGCTGGCTAACCGGGTCAGCAACAATTCGACGATGTCGTCATTCCTGTCGGAATCGGCGCGGGCGTCGTTTACCGTTTCCGGTGCCGTCGATGAAGATCACCGTCAGCTGGCGATCCTGGAAGACGAGGTCAACCGCACCGATGTGCTGATCTCCCGGCTGTTGAAGGAAGTGTCCAGTGACGTGCGCCGGCAGACCAACTATGTCGCCACCGAACGCGCCAATTTGAATTTGGTTTCCGCCGCCATCCGTAGCGGTGAAATATTCGGCGGCAGCCTGGTCAACAAGGCCTTGGCCTCGGCGACGGCGGGACGCAGCGGCAATATCGCGGCCAGGCCCATGAGCACCGCCGGCAAACGCCCCTTGGTGGTGATCCGGTTCGACCGCGCCAAGGTACCGTATCAGCAAGCGCTGTATAATGCCGTCAGCCGCGTCCTCGAACGCCGCCCGTCGGCCGTCTTCGATTTGGTCGCCGTCGCCCCGACTGCCGGCGGCACCGCCAAGATGGCGCTGAATTCGAACAAGGCGCGCCGCCATGCGGAGGAAGTCCTCAGGGCGTTGATTGAAATGGGCCTGCCGCCTGCACGGGTCGCCGTTTCGGCCAAGACCCTTTCAGCAGCCAAGACCAACGAGGTCCACGTCTACCTGCGGTAAACCGCTTTTGATTTTTGAAATTTTTGCTGGCGCATTGTAACCAAGCGCCGGTTTTCAATTGTGCTCAGCCCCCGGAACCGTCTGCGTCTTTCCTGAACTGGGCGTCCAGGGCCTGTTCCATTTTCAAAAGATTTTGCGGCACCGGCAGGCCCTCGGCCCGGAAGGTTTCCAGAATCTGATGAAGGCGGAAAAAAAGCTCATGGCTGTCACCGGGCTCCCCTTCCAGTTGGTTCATCAAATAAGAGATTTCGGCGTCGAGATCATCCATGGTCATGGCGACATCTCCTTGTGACCCGTTGCGGGCGACACCCCTATTTTCTCATAAATAGGCGTCTACAGTAACCCCCGGGCCGCAGTCCCTTACAGAAAGCCTTGCGCCGCCAGGATAACCACGGCGTAGCGCCCGGCCTTGCCGATGCTGACCAAGAGGAGGAACAGCCAGAAATTGACCCGTAAGACGCCGGCGGCGAAGGTTAGCGGGTCGCCGATGAACGGTACCCACGCCAACAACAACGACCACACCCCATAGCGTGAAAACCAGCGCCCGGCGCGATCAAGCTTTTCCTTATCGACCGGAAACCAGCGCCGGTCCTGCCAGCGCAGGCAAAAGCGGCCCAGCCCCCAATTGACGGCGGCGCCCAGCACATTGCCGAGGCTGGCCAGAAACCAAAGCCAGATCATGTCGTAGTCCCCCGCCGCCATCAGCCCCACCAACACCGCTTCCGACGAAAACGGAAGCACCGTGGCGGCGAGGAGCGCGCTCAGGAAAAGCCCCACATATCCTTCCATGACTTAGGGGGCGCTCACGTCTAAACCGAAACGTTGTCGATCAGCCGGGTCGTGCCCAAGGTGGCAGCGGCCAGCACGCGGGCGGGCCGGGAGACGTCGGTGACCTCGTCCAAGGTTTCCGCATCACGGACGTTGAGGTAATCGACACTGGCGAACCCGGCACGGAGAAGCTGATCCATGCCCCATTCGGACTGTTCGGCCACGTTGACGCCGCGGCCAACATTTTCGGCGACCTGCGAAAGCGTGCCGAACAGGACCGGCGCGATGGTGCGCTCATCGGCCTTCAGGTAGGCATTGCGCGACGACATCGCCAAGCCGTCGGTCTCACGGACGATGGGAACCGCCTCGATACGGACCGGAATATCAAGGTCTCTGGTTAACCGCCGGATCACCAACGACTGCTGATAGTCCTTTTCCCCAAACACGGCGATATCGGGCAGGGCTTGCACCAATAGCTTCGTCACCACCGTCGCCACGCCGGTGAAAAAGCCGGGCCGGTGTTCGCCTTCCAGAATGTCGCCGAGGCCATCGACGTGAACGGAGGTGGCGAAGCCAGTGGGGTAGACCTCTTCCGGGCCCGGTTGAAACAAAAGATCGGCGCCTTCGGCCTCCAGTTTCGCCATGTCATCAGCTGCGTCGCGGGGATAGCTGTCCAAATCCTCGCCGGGCCCGAACTGCTTGGGGTTCACGAACAGGGTGACGCAGGTCCGCATAGTCTTGGCGCGGGCGTGACGGACCAAGGACAGATGGCCTTCGTGCAGCGCCCCCATGGTCGGCACCAGACCAACGGTTTCGCCCTGTTGACGCCACCTTTTAAGGGCGGCGCGCAATTCCGGAATTGTCCTGACCGTTTCGACCATTGGTGGCGGCTAGTTACCCTTGTCCTTGGGCACGCCGAAGCAGTGAACCAGTTCCGGGAACCGCCTTTCATGGACGTCTTCCGCATAGGCCTTAGCGGCATTTTCGACGACACCGCCCAGTTCGGCATACCGTTTGACGAATTTCGGGGTAAAGTCGGAAAACAGGCCGAGGGTATCCTCGGTCACCAGAATTTGCCCATCACAGGCCGGTGACGCACCGATGCCGATAGTCGGCACGGAAACGGCTTCGGTAATTTCGCGGGCCAGCGCCTCGACGGTGCCTTCGATGACAATGGCGAAGGCGCCGGCCTCATCGACGGCCCGGGCGTCTTCGAAGACCTGCTTCCAGCCTTCGTCGTCCTTGCCCTGGATTCTAAAACCACCCCGGCTTTCGGCCTTTTGCGGCAACAACCCGATATGGCCCAGCACCGGAATGCCGTTTTCCGTCAACTGGCGGATAGTGTCAGCCATTTCGACACCGCCTTCCAGCTTGATACCCTGGGCGCCGGTTTCCGCCATAACCCGTTGGGAGGAGGCCAGGGCCAGTTCCGGGCTTTCCTCATAGGTGCCGTGGGGCAGATCAACAATGACGCAGGCGCGTTCCGAGCCACGGATCACCGCGGCGCCGTGGTTGATCATCGCATCCAGGGAAACGCCACGGGTTGTTTCCAATCCGTAAATGACCATGGCCAGGCTGTCACCCACCAACAACAAATCTATATGGGGGTCCAACCATTGCGCCATCGGTTTTGAGTAGGCGGTCAGGCAAGCCAACGGTCGGCCGCCCTTGCGCGCCTTGATATCGGAAACGGAAATCCGCCGGTTGGTGGTTGCTTCGTCGCTCATTGCGCTCCCCTGGGAGTGGCCGCGACTTTAACAGATAAGACCATGAGATCACGCTCGTTTTATGGGGCTGATCTTGGCCAGTGCGTGTTCTATACTCGCGCTTCAATTTATACCTAATAACTGAGCCCAGCCATATCCATGACAGATACCGACCCCCAAACACAATTGATCCTCGACAACTGCTTGACCGAAGCCTTGTTCCCGGAACTGCCCGGCCACCAAAGCGGCAAGGTCCGAGAATCCTACGATCTTCCTGACGGACGCCGGGTGATGATCGCCACCGACCGTCAGTCGGCCTTCGACCATGTGTTGACGGCGGTGCCCTGTAAGGGCCAGGTGCTGAACCAGACCGCCATGTTCTGGTTCGATCAAACCCAGGACATTTGCCCCAACCACGTCATCGAAGCGCCCGACCCCAACATCGTCTTCGGCCAGCGGCTTGATATGCTGCCTGTTGAAATGGTGGTCCGCGACTACATGACCGGATCGACGGACACCAGCATCTGGCCGATGTATGAACGTGGCGAGAGGGTGCTCTATGGCCATGACTTCCCCGATGGACTGGTCAAGAACCAGAAACTGCCGGGCACCATCCTGACACCCACCACCAAGGCCGCCCAAGGCGAACACGACGCCCCGATCACGACCATTGAAATCGTCGAACAGAACCTGTTGAGCCAGGATCAATGGGACAAACTGGCGGAACTCAGCCTCGCCATTTTCGCCCGCGGGCGGGAGATCGCCAACGACAACGGCCTGATCCTGGTCGATACCAAGTATGAATTCGGGCTTGATAGGGACGGCCACATCACGCTGGCCGATGAAATCCATACCCCCGATTCGTCCCGCTATTGGATCGCGGACAGCTATGCGGGCCGCCTGGACGCGGGCGACGAGCCGGAAAGCCTGGACAAAGAATTCCTGCGGCTTTGGATCAGGGGAATTTGCGACCCCTATAAAGACCCGATCCCGGAAATCCCGGCGGCTACATTGATGGAGTTTTCCGGTAAATACGTCGATCTCTACGAACGCGTGACCGGGCTGGATTTTCAAAAGCCCACTATGGAAACCCCCATGGCCGATCGGATCCGGTCCTGTTTGACCAAAACCCTTCCGGAGTTCTTCTGATCATGAGGCGCCCACGGGTTACTATGTTGGTCCTGGCCGGGGTATTGGTGCTGGGCGCCTGCCAACACGACGCATTCGAATTATTTACCACCGCTCAGCCATCCCCTGCCGAGCCTGAAAAGGGGAATGTGAAAAAGCATATGATTGCCGCCGCCCACCCCCTCGCCGCAGAGGCCGGGCGGGATATCTTGCGCCAGGGCGGCAGCGCCATCGATGCCGCCATCGCCGCCGAAATGGTCTTAAGCCTGGTGGAACCGCAATCGTCAGGCATCGGTGGCGGCGCCTTCATGGTCCATTTCGCCGCCAAGACCGGCGCCATCGATACCTATGACGGTCGCGAAACGGCACCGAAATCGGCAAACCCGTACATGTTTCTCGACGGCGCCGGAAAGCCCCGGAAATGGAACAATGCATCCATGGGCGGGCTTGGCGTCGGCGTGCCCGGATTGTTGAAGATGCTGGAATTGGCCCACAAGGAACACGGCCGCCTCGCCTGGCGCGACTTGTTCCAGCCCGCCATCAAGCTGGCGCAACAAGGATTTCCCGTTTCCGAACGCTTGGCCGGGCAAATCGCGACGGCCAAGGGGCTCAGGCAAGGCCCCGTCGCCGGAACCTATTTTTTTAACAATGACGGCACCCCGTTAAAGGCCGGCACATTGCTCAAAAACGTCGGCTTGGCCGATACCCTAAAGCGGGTCGCCGAAAATGGCGCTAGCGCATTTTATGCCGGCGACATCGCCGCCGCCATTGCCCGCACGGTTTCCCGCGCGCCACGCAATCCCACCGCCATGAAGGTTGCGGATATCGAATCGTATCAAGCCAAAAAGCGCCCACCGGTGTGCGCCTCTTATCGCCAATGGCTGATTTGCGGGATGGGGCCACCGTCGTCGGGCGGCATCACGACCTTGCAAATTTTAGGCATCTTAACGCGATTCGATCTGGCCAAAATAAAGCCCGACTCGGCCCTGGCGCTGCACCTGGTCAGTGAGGCCAGCGGATTGGCGTTCGCCGACCGCAAAATCTATATCGGCGACCCGGACTTCATCCCGGTCCCGTCATCCGGCTTGCTGGACCCGGAATACCTGAGCCTCCGGGCCGCCGAAATTTCCCCCTTCAAAGCCAGGGGCAAACGCCAACCCGGCATGCCCGGTGCCGGCGTGGGGTTGCGGCGTGGTTTGTCCGATGACAATGAAGGGGTCTCAACCACCCACATGAGCATTATCGATGGCGACGGCAATGCCGTTTCCATGACCGCCAGTATTGAGCGCGCCTTCGGCTCCCGGCTGATGACGCGCGGCTTCCTGCTCAACAATCAATTGACCGATTTTTCCTTCACGCCCAACGCCGGCGGCGGCCCCGTCGCCAACCGGGCCGAGGCAGACAAACGTCCGCGTTCGTCGATGTCGCCGGTCATCGTCTTCGACGGCCAGGGACGGGTGGTCATGGTGGTTGGCTCGCCGGGGGGGTCGCGCATTATCGGCTATGTCGCCAAGGCTCTGATCGCCGTACTCGATTGGAAAATGAACATCCAGGAAGCCGTCGATTATCCCAATTTCGTCAACCGCAACGGGCCGTTTGATATTGAGGAAAATACGGCGCTCGCCGCGCTCAAGCCGGCGATTGAAAAAATGGGTCACACGGTTCGCCTCAGACGCCTGTATAGCGGCCTCAACGGCATCGTCGTCACTTCGGGCGGCCTGGAGGGCGGTTCCGACAAACGCCGCGAAGGCGTCGCCATCGGGGATTAAGCCGGGGAAACGATTAAGCCTCACGCCGGGCCGGAAGCTTGATGCGGAAGGTGGCGCCCTGGTTGGCATTTTCCGGATCGAGTAATTCCACATCACCGCCATGCACCTTGGCGATGTCGTGGACAATCACCAACCCCAATCCCGTGCCGCCGTCACGCGCCGATCCGGCGAACGGTTGAAACAGCTTCTCCTTGGCTTCGGCGGGCAGGCCGGGTCCGTCGTCGGTGACATCGATCAAAATCCAATCGTTGTTGACCTTGGCGCTGATGCGTAAATTTTCGGCGCCGGCCTCCATGGAATTCTGGCCGAGATTGGTCAACACCCTGAAAAGGTGGTCACGGTCGGCTTCGATCTCGATTCCTTCGGGCACGCCGTTTGCCCATACAAGGGACACCGCCTGCGCTGCCTGAGAACTCACCGTGGAAGCGGCCTCATCGACCAGGTCCTTGAGCGAGAATCGGATCAGGTCGGGTTGTATATCGGCATCGCTGACGAAATTAAGGGTCTGGCTGCACAGGTTGACGGCCTTGTCGATGGCCTTCATCAGCCGCGGCATCACTTGCTTGACTTCCGGGTCGTCGATATTGGCGAGCCGGTCCGACGCCAGCACCGCGGTCGCCAGGCTGTTGCGGAGATCGTGATTGACCTTGGCGACAGCGGTGCCGAGGGCGGCCAGGCAGGTTTTCTGCTGAAGCGCGGCCCTGAGTTCGCCCTGCATCACCGCCAATTCGCGTTCAGCAAATCCGACTTCGTCGGGACGCTGGCTGGGAACGATCATCCGGGTGACGTCCTCCGGTGCGGCGCGGAACAACGCCATGCTTTTGGTAATGCGGCGCATGGGCCGAACCAACAGCCATTGCAGAGAAAAGAAAACCAGGCCGGCGGTAAATAGCGAGATGACGATCGAAAGGTTAAAGATTCGCTGGGAATACTCCCACATGGCGGCGCGCATGGGGGCTTCGTCGATCAGCACCTCGACCAAGACCGTGGGGTCCTTTGACGACTTGCCGATAACGCGGAGAACCCGATTTTCGTCTTGGGCCAGGGTTGAAAAGGCCTCCATGATCCAGTTCATGAACGTGCCTTTGGTGATATCGATGGTCAGATCCACCTTGGGCGGCATTTCCTTCGACACCATTAACATCCGCCGGTCGGGTCTATTAACGACGATGCCATAGGCCTCGGTATGAAACAGCAAGGCTTCTTCCAGGGGTTTTTCGACTTTCTCCCCCGGCATGACTTCGACCGCCAGCATCGAAAGATGCGCACGCGTGATGTTTTCTTCGAAATAGACCTTGCGGAAGCGCGATATGGACGGTGCCCAGATCAAAAATTCGGCGATCATGACGAAAAATACCGTCAACAACAGAAGCCTGAATGACAAACCTTTGAGAAACCCGGGCCGGGGCGGCTGTATCTCGGTCATGATATTCTTTATACCAAGGATCGTTGCCCCGACCAACAGTGGCCATCAGCCGAAACGGCTAAGGAACCTGACGATTTTGCGGGTTCGCTCGGAAAACAGCGACGCCGTGTAAAAACTGCCGGCGGCGCGTTTGGAGACTTCACCAAAGGTCGGATAAGGGGTGATCATCTGGGCCATGTCGCCGATTTTTAGATTTTTACTTTTCGCCAATACCCAGGTTTGAATCAGCTCTCCGGCGTGCGCACCGGCGATACCACAGCCGAGGATTTTCCCCTTCGCCGTCACCACCGCCTTAATCATGCCATCGGTTTCTTTTTCGGCCTGGGCCCGGTCGTTTTCATGATAGGGCCAGCGCAGCACCCGTATATCGCCATGCGCATCTTTGGCCTGGGCTTCGGTGAGGCCGACCTGAGCCAGTTCCGGTGCCGTAAAAGTAACCCACGGGACGGACCCGGTATCGACCTTGGCCGGCCACCGGAACAGCGCGTTCTTGATGACCACCCCGGCGTGGTATCCGGCGACATGGGTAAATTGCAGGCCACCGGCGACATCGCCGATGGCGAATATCTTTTTGTTGGAGGTTCGCAGCCTGGCATCCACGCCGATTCCCATATCCGAATAGCGGATTCCGGCCTCATCCAGCCCCAGGCCATGAACCGTAGGCCGCCGTCCGGCGGCGACAAGGATGTGGGAGCCGGATAGAATTTCGTCCGGCCCGCCGCCATCGCCGGTGGTCCATTTAACGTCAATTCCGTTTTTGGTTTTTTCGATGCCCTTTATATTGGCATGTTCGATGATTGTGACGCCGTCGGCTTCCAATTGCCGGCGCACCACATCGACCAATTCCGGATCGTCCTTAGGCATGACGGTAAACATTTCCAGCACCGTCACCCGGCAGCCCAGATGCCGATGCGCTTGGGCCAACTCAATGCCGATGGGGCCACCGCCGACAATGATCAAGTGTGCCGGCAAGGTGGTGGCGGAAAAGATGGTTTCATTGGTGAAAAAATCCACATCTTTCAAGCCAGGAATCGGTGGCAGGAAGGCCCCGGAACCGGTGGCGATAACGAACCGCCGGGCACTAATCATTGTTTCCCCGACGCTGACCTCGGCGGGTCCGGTGAAACGGGCTTCACCCTTGATCACCTTGACGCCCATGCCTTCGAACCGTTCAACTGAATCATTAGGCTCAATGGCGGCGATGACTGCGTCGATATGGCCGTAGACGCCGGCGGAATCGACGTTTGGTTCCGCGGCCCGAGCCCCGAAGCGCCCGGCTTGACGAACCCCTTCGGCGGCATGACCGGCGGCCAACATTGCCTTCGACGGCACACAGCCGTAATTTAGGCAATCGCCGCCCATCTTATCTTTTTCGATCAGCACCACCGAGACGCCCAATTGGGATGCGCCGGCCGCCACCGAAAGCCCGCCTGAGCCGGCGCCAATGATACAAATGTCGGCCTTGATGTTATCAGCCATCTTTTTGTTTTTTCATCTTCTTGTAAACGACCGGAAGCAGGGACAAACACGCCAATCCCAGCAGCGGCCCGAACACTTCCATACTGAAGATGATATCCAAATCCGGCATATCCCCTCGGTCGAAGACCGCTCCCAAACCATTGCCTATACTACAGAAAACGGCGGTGCCGGGAATAATACCCAAGAATGTTCCAATCACGAAAGTCCGGGTCGGAACCCCCAACAGTGCCGGCACCAGATTAACCAGCCAGAACGGAAACAACGGCACCAGCCGCAAAACCAATAAATAAGACAACGCGTTTTCCTGGAATCCTTGTTCCATTTTACGCATGGTGGCGCCAGCCTTTTCATGGAAAAAATCGGCCAGCGCATACCGGGCGATGAGAAAAATGCCAAGGGCGCCCAGGGTCGCGGCAAAAACGACGACGATGGTCGAAACCACTGTTCCCATCAGGAACCCCGCCCCCAATGACAGCCATACGGCGCCAGGAATCGACAACGCCACCACCAGCGCATAAATCAGGATCATGCTGATGATCGCAACGAAATGATTGTCCACATACCATTCCATCACCGTCTTGCGGTGATTCTTCAGCATCTCGAAACTAAGGAATTCATCCAACCCGAAAATGAAGACGGCGGCGAACGCGGCGACAACCAACAACAACGGCAAAACCCTTACCCACAGTGTTTTTCTTGGCTCGATTGCAGTTTGTTTGTGTTCGGCTCCGGTCATCGGGAGGGCGATCCTTTTCTGATCCGGCAAAAGGGGGATATTGATTACTGAACCAGTTTTAAGGTGAACCACCCATGTTCGGCAACCGCTAGCCCGTGGTCCACCGGTAAACAATATGTGACCTTATATTGATGACGCAGCCACTTCCATTCCCAGAACCCATAAAACAGTCCCTAAGGCCCCGGTTTTCCTGACCTCCAGGATGGTTGCAAGCGGCGTTGACTTCGCCTGTGCAAAACCGTATACAGCGGGCTCTTATTTGTCGGAGACGAGCCGTGAAGCGTACTTTTCAACCAAGCAAACTTGTCCGTAAACGTCGGCATGGTTTTCGCAGTCGCATGTCGACTGTTGGCGGCCGCCGGATTCTTTCCACCCGCCGCGCCAAGGGGCGGAAACGCCTTTCTGCGTGACGGCGTGACCGATCGCGGTTATCCGGCCTGTCCGTGCCTATCCACATCGAGCCTACCGACGTGTTGCGGCTGAAGCAGCGGCGCGAGTTCCTGCGTGTTGCCGGGGCCGGACACAAGTGGGTGGCGCCGGGGTTGATCCTTCAGGCCCGTACCCATATGCCGGGTGAGGCGTTTAAGGTTAAGGAGAACGACGAGGGAAAAGACGGGAACGACGCGAACGGATTTCGACTTGGTTTTACCGTCAGCCGCAAAGTTGGCGGCGCGGTGGATCGCAACCGGGCCAGGCGACGTCTCCGGGCGGCAGCGGAAAGGGTCATGCCCCGGCATGCTAAGCACGGCAATGATTTTGTCCTGATTGGGCGGCGCGCGACATTGAAACGGCGGTTCCAGGCCTTGGTCGGGGACTTGCAAACGGCATTAAGGAAACTTGATGCTTACGAAGAATAACTGAGACCAGGTGCTCTCAAGAGGGACGGTAATGAAGTTTTTCGGCAAATTTTTACAAGGCCTGATCCGGGCGTACCAGCTAATGATCATTCCGGTAATGCCGGCAGGCGGCTGCCGTTTTCACCCGACGTGTTCCGTCTATGCCATAGACGCTATCGGCCAACACGGTCCCATCAAGGGCGTCTGGCTGGCGCTAAAACGAATTTTACGTTGTCACCCGTGGGGCGAGGCGGGCACCGACCATGTCCCCCTGCCAGAGGACAAAACGGAAAAGGCGGCGGGCTAGGACAATGATCGATAATAAAAACATGATCATAGCGGTGGTGCTGTCGATCCTCATATTAGTCGGGTTTGAATGGTATTTTTCCAAGAACCGACCCGCCCCCACCGAGGAACAGGCACAATCCGAACTGGTGCAGCCGACACCGGGTCAAGCGACGCCCAATATACCCAAGGCGGCGGCGAACCAACCGAGCCCGTCCCAACTAGGGGTCTCCGTTCCCACCGCCCCGGGCTTGCCGACGGCGGCAAAGGAATCATCGCTCATGGCGCTCCTTAAAAATGGCGACAGAATCAAGATCGAGACCCCCCGCCTGCACGGATCTATTGCGCTCATCGGCGGCAGGATGGATGACCTGTCCCTTCCCGATTACCGCGAAACGCTGGAGCCGGACAGCGACGAAATCGTTCTGTTGATTCCAAAAGGGGCAAAGGACGCCTATTTCGCCGAATTCGGCTGGGTGCCGGGCGGCGGCCAGACGGTGCCGACCGCCGACACGGTCTGGAAGTCGGATCGCAAAACCCTCAGCCAGGAAACCCCGGTGACGTTGACCTGGGACAATGGCAAAGGATTGAAATTTTCACGCACTATCGCCATTGACGATAAATATATGTTTACCATCACCCAGTCGGTGAAGAACACCGGCACCAGTGCCGCCACCCTCTTTCCCTATGGCCTTATTTCGCGGCGCAGCACCCCAGAAGTCAGCGGCTTTTACATTATTCATGAAGGGCTGATGGGAGTCGCCAACGAAACACTCAAGGAAATCAGTTACGACGACCTCAAGGAGCAAGGCCAGGTCAAGGATACCGCCACGGGCGGTTGGATCGGCATTACCGATAAGTACTGGTTGACGGCCCTGGTGCCGGACCAGAAGGCCAAGGTTAATTCGCGTTTCTTATTCCGCCGGGATAATGGCGAAGACCTGTATCAGGCCGATTACCTGTCTGCCGCCGTCACCATCGCACCCGGCCAGACAGCCCGATCTGAAAACCGCCTGTTCGCCGGCGCCAAGGAAGTCACGACCATGGACGCCTATAACGAACAATTAGGCATCGATCGTTTCGACCTGACCATTGATTTCGGCTGGTTCTATTTCCTCACCAAACCGATTTTTTACGCCCTTCTCTACATCAACAACATTGTCCTGAACTTCGGGATTTCGATCATTCTGCTGACCATGGGCATCAAACTGGTGTTTTTCCCCCTGGCCAACAAGTCCTACACGTCGATGAGCCGGATGAAGAAGCTGACGCCGCAGATAACGAAACTGCGCGAGCGTTTCAAAGATGATAAGACGCACCTGAACCAGGAAATGATGGAACTCTACAAACGCGAAAAAGTTAACCCCGCTGCCGGTTGCCTACCGATCTTGATTCAAATTCCAGTGTTTTTCGCCCTTTACAAAGTCCTGTTCGTGAACATCGAAATGCGCCATGCGCCATTCTTCGGATGGATCAAGGATCTGTCGGCGGCCGACCCGACGTCCATCTTTAATCTGTTCGGGCTGATCCCGTGGACGCCGCCGGATTTCCTGATGATCGGGATTTGGCCGCTGATTATGGGTGTGTCCATGTTTCTGCAGCAAAAACTGAACCCGCAGCCCACCGATCCGATGCAGGCGAAGCTTTTTCTGTTCCTGCCGATCTTGTTCACCTTCCTGCTGGCGCGATTCCCGGCCGGCCTGGTGATTTACTGGGCGGTGAACAATGTGCTCTCCATGGCGCAGCAATGGGTCATCATGCGGCGTATGGGAATATCCGGGAAAGATGCCCTGAAGTAGCCCTGTTGCTTGAAGGCGGCTGGAATGACGACGCCCGAATCCGATAACAATAAGAAAGTCGGGAACGACACCGCGCAGGCCCTGGAACAGGGACGCTTGCTGTTCGCCAAGCAGTGCGACTTTATCCTGGGCGCCACCAATATGAATCAGGTGCCGGTCTCGGAACTGCCGGAAATTGCATTTGCCGGACGGTCCAATGTCGGCAAATCGAGCCTGATTAACGCGCTCACCGGAAGAAACACGTTGGCGCGCACGTCGAACACACCAGGACGCACCCGCCAGGTTAATTTTTTCGACCTAGGGGGCCGGTTGATGCTGGCAGATCTTCCCGGATACGGCTATGCACGGGCGCCGAAAACCGAAATCGCCCAATGGACGACGTTAATCGAGGATTATCTCAGGGGGCGCGTCGGGCTTCGTCGGGTGTGTCTGTTGATCGATGCGCGGCACGGGATCAAGGCCACCGACAACCAGGTCATGAAGCTTCTGGATCAAGCGGCGGTGGTTTACCAAGTCGTGCTGACCAAGTGCGATAAGGTCAAGAAGGCCCCGCTTCAAGCCCGCCAGAAGGAAGTGTCGACCACCCTGGCCGGGCACACGGCGGCACACCCGGAGATCATCGTCACCTCGGCACGTAAGGGGCACGGCATCGCCGAATTGCGCGCCGCGCTGACATCCCTGGCGGCGCCCGGGACACTGGCCGAGCATGAAAAACTAGGCTAGGTTCCCCCGGTGATGAGCAAGAAACCGAAAAAACCGGCAAAAAAGAAAAGCCCGGCGAAACCGCCTAAATCCAGTGACGATTGGCTGGGTCAGGCCACGGTATTGTCCGAGGCGATGCCGTATATGCAACAGTATGCCGGCGAGACCTTCGTGATCAAATATGGCGGGCACGCCATGGGCGATCCCAAATTGGCGGATTTATTCGCCCGTGACATCGTGCTGTTGCGGCAAATTGGCATCAATCCAATTGTCGTCCACGGCGGTGGGCCGCAAATCGCCGATATGCTGAAACGGCTGAAAATCAAAAGCGAATTTATCGATGGGCTCCGGGTCACCGACGAAGCGACCGTGAACGTCGTCGAAATGGTGCTGTCGGGGTCGATCAACAAACAGATCGTGTCCGCCATCAACGCCGCCGGTGGGTTCGCCATCGGGCTTTCCGGCAAGGACGGCAACCTGATCCGGTGCGACAAGGCTACACGCACCAAACGCGACCCGGATTCCAACATTGAAAAGGTTCTGGACTTAGGCCTGGTTGGCGAACCGAATGAGATCAACCCACATATTCTGGCGCTATTCGATGAATCGGACATCACCCCGGTGATCGCGCCGATCGGCACAGGGCCGGACGGCGAAACGCTCAACATTAACGCCGACACCGTCGCCGGCGCCATCGCCAACGCCGTCGGCGCCAAACGGTTGATGATGCTGACCGACGTGGTCGGGGTTCTCGACAAAAAAGGCAAGCTGATCGCCGAAATGCCCCTGAGAAAAGCCAAGGCGTTGCTCAAAAACGGCACCATCGACGGCGGCATGATCCCCAAGGTCAACACCTGCCTCAACGCCATTGAAGGCGACGTCGAAGGCGCCGTCATCATCGATGGCCGGGTCGAACATGCGATTTTAATCGAATTGTTTACCGAAGGCGGCGCCGGCACCCTGATCACGCGCGGTTAGGTTAGGTCCTTGATAAAGTCCAACTGCCATTCCAGTTCTTCATCGTCGAGGGGATAGTCGTTGCCGTCGGCGCGAAGCGATTCTTTTGTCCCGACCAGGGCGAGCTTGCGTTGAAGCGTTTCCGCCAATTTCGCGCTTAACCCCGCTTTTCAGGCAATGGCAAGCATGCCCTTGGCACTGCGATTGGTATTGACGGCGCGCACGACGTCCCGCGCCCAGCCCTCAGACTTGCATACGGTGATATTCTATTGCATTCAAGGGAAAGAAAAAGCCCACATTTCCATCAATCGCCACCCTCATAAAAGCAATGGATCAAACAAGCGCTCCCAAAACCCGTCTGATAGAGGCTGATTGCTGGGTTTTCGACCTGGATAACACCCTGTATCCGTCATCATCCGACCTATTTCCCCAGGTCGACAAAAGAATGACCCGTTTCATTGCCGATTTCCTGGATTTGAACATCCAAGAGGCCGGTGAACTTCGGCGCGCCTATTACCTGGAATACGGCACCACACTTTCGGGGTTGATGGCGCTTCACGACATGAGGCCCGAGGCCTTTCTTGATTTCGTCCACGACGTCGACTTAGGCGTGGTGACGCCCGACCCACTGCTTGATCAGGCGCTTTCCAGGATTCCGGGGCGGAAAGTCATTTTCACCAACGGACCCACCAACTATGCGGAACGAATTCTGGCGCGGCTATCCATCGGCCATCATTTCGAAGACATTTATGACATCATCGGCGCCCAATACATCCCCAAACCCAAGCCCGAACCCTATGACGCTCTGGTTCGCCGTTGCAAATTAACGCCGTCGCGAACGGTGATGGTCGAAGACCTAACCCGTAATCTGGCCCCGGCCGCACACCTGGGCATGACCACGGTCTGGGTCCGCCCAGAGCGCCTTCGCGATCAAGACGACCCGGTGCCTGCGCACATCGACCACGTCGTCGACGACCTTCCCCAGTGGCTTGGCGCGTTGACGGCGGAATAATACCAAGGGTCGCTATCGCCAAACCGTCCCGCGTATTGACACCCCGTATTGACACTCCGGGCGGCGTACCGCATTTTCTGTCGCCGCGAATAACCGCAATTGAAAGTAAATCCCATGACGACCGCCGACCTGCAAGCCACCATTGACGACGCCTGGGAAGACCGCGACAACATCGGCATCGGCACCACCGGTGCGGTCCGTGACGCCGTTGACGGCGCCCTCAACCTGTTGGATGCCGGTGACGCCCGTGTCGCTGAAAAATCAGGCGGCGAATGGCAGGTTAATCAATGGCTGAAAAAGGCGGTATTGCTGTCTTTTCGCCTCAACGACATGGCCCCGATCCCCGGCGGACCTGGTGGCGCGCCTTGGTTTGACAAGGTCGCATCCAAGTTTCAGGGCTGGGATGACAGCCACTTCCGCGCGGCCGGATTTCGCGCCGTACCCAATTGCATCGTCCGCCACTCGGCCCATATCGCGCCCGGCGTCATCCTGATGCCCAGCTTTGTTAATTTGGGCGCCTATGTGGACAGCGGCACCATGGTCGATACCTGGGCGACGGTCGGCTCCTGCGCGCAAATTGGTAAAAACTGTCACATTTCCGGCGGTGCCGGTATCGGCGGCGTGCTGGAACCGCTCCAGGCCGGCCCGGTGATTATCGAAGACAATTGCTTTATCGGGGCGCGTTCCGAAGTCGCCGAAGGCGTCATCGTCGAAGAGGGCGCGGTGCTGTCCATGGGGGTCTATATCGGCGCCTCGACCAAGATCGTCGACCGCGCCACCGGCGAGGTGATGTACGGCCGGGTGCCTGCCTATTCCGTGATCGTTCCGGGCTCCATGCCGGGGCGCGAACTTGAAGACGGCACCCCGGGCCCGGGGCTGTATTGCGCCGTCATCGTCAAGCGGGTGGATGAGAAGACCCGCTCGAAGACATCCATCAACGAACTACTCCGGGATTAACACAGGAGCGATCCCATGGATCCCCTTGAATTAAGCCAGGCCCTGATTCGCTGCCCCAGCGTGACCCCGACGGACGCAGGCGCCCTTGATGTCCTTGCCGGGGCGCTTGAAGGCCTCGGCTTCACCTGCCACCGCCTGCCCTTTACCGGCGACGGCAGCCACGAGGTGCAGAACCTCTATGCCCGGATCGGCGACGACGCGCCGAATTTCTGTTTCGCCGGCCATACCGATGTGGTGCCCGTCGGCGACGCGGGAAATTGGTCCGTCGATCCCTTCGAAGCCTTGGTCAAAGACGGGCGGCTTTATGGGCGCGGGGCCTCGGATATGAAAACCGCCATCGCCGCCTTTACCGCCGCCACGGCCCGGTTCTTAAGCGAGCACGGGCCGGATTTCGGCGGCTCCATCAGCTTGTTAATCACCGGCGACGAGGAAGGTGCCGCCATCAACGGCACCGTCAAGGTTCTCGATTGGCTGCAGGATCAACACCAGGTCATCGACGCCTGCTTGGTCGGCGAACCGACAAACACCGACACCCTCGGCGATACGATAAAAATTGGCCGCCGGGGGTCCATGAACAGCGTCCTCACCGTGCAAGGAACAAGCGGCCACGCCGCCTATCCGCAGCTCGCCGACAACCCCATTCACCGGTTGATGGCGATGCTGACGGCGATTATCGATACCCCCCTGGACGAGGGCACCGCGCATTTCCCGGCATCGCAACCGGTGGTCACCAGTATTGATGTCGGCAACCCTGTGACCAATGTTATTCCGGCCACGGCGACGGCAAATTTCAATGTTCGTTTCAACGACCTTCATTCCGGGGACAGCCTGGTGGCCCTGCTTCGCCAACGGTTCGACGCCATTAGCGGCGAATACGACCTGGCCGTGCGGGTTTCAGGCGAACCGTTCCTGACCGCCCCCGGCCCGTTGGCCGCCACCGTCGCCGCCGCCGTTGAAACCGTCACCGGCCGGCAAGCGGAATTTTCCACTTCCGGCGGCACCTCGGATGCCCGCTTCATCAAGGATCACTGCCCAATCGCGGAATTCGGCATGATTAACGACACCGCCCATAAGGCCGATGAAAACGCCGCGGTTGACGATATCGGCACGCTTTCGGAGATCTACCAGGCAGTGCTTGAGCGTTTCTTCACCGACAGCGCCAAAGGCTGACCCGGATGCCTTCGGCGCGTGAGGTCATGACGGCCCTCTACGGCACTTACCGGCTGGCCCGCCTCGATGCCGCGGGAATGGACTTTTTCGACGCGACGCCGGCGGGGTTTTGGCGGTCTTTTTTCGCCGCCGTGCTGATCGCCCCATTTTATCTATTGTTGTTAACCATTCGTTTTTCCGGACTGCCGGAAACGGCGCCGTTTTTCAGCTTCATCGCCATCGAATCCATCGCCTACGTCATCGTCTGGGTCGCCTTTCCCCTGCTGATGGCGTCGTTGGCCAAAATTCTCGACCGGGATTCGCACTACATCCGCTTCATCGTCGCCTATAACTGGGCCGCGGTCCTGCAAAACGGCCTCTATCTGCCGATCGCCATCATGGCGACATCGGGCCTGTTGGCTGCCGGAACGGCCAATGCGCTGGGACTGATGGCGCTCAGCCTGATCGTGTTTTACACCTGGTTTATCACCCGTACCGCGCTGGAGATTCCGGCCGGCATCGCCGCCGGCATCGTCGGTTTGGATTTTCTGCTGAGTATTCTGATCAATACTGTTGCTACGGGGTTGCTTTGAAGGCGGTGGTGGGTTGGGGGTTCCAGCGGGGTGAGGGGGGCAGCTTGCTGGCCGGGAGCGGGGATTTCCCCTCCGAAAGTCTTAAAATCACCTGAAAGCGGTCGCCGTTCCGATTCGCTTATAGAGTCCGGGTTTAGCAATAACCCGGCCTGCGGGCATGAACACAAATGTCCGTTTCAACCACTGAGGTCACGGAAAAATGAGACAGCCGGGATTTATCGTTACGGGACCATTTGGCGACGCTTCGCCGTGCCTAGCAAACGATTGGGCCGCTCCGAAAACCTTTTGTCATAGCGGATTACCAGATGGGCAATCGGACGGATTGTACGAAAACTGTGTGCGCTATCCTGGCTCACCAAATCGCTATTTAACGGAGTAATGCACGTGGATTACGATGAGGATTTTGAGGATTTGGATTGCCAGATGACAGACGACGGAACCTGTCAGTTGGCTGGAACCGAAGAATGAGACGAATGCCCGTAGCTTCCAATAATCCAACATTTCCGATTGCACGTTTTTTTAATTTTTTCCTAGATTCTCTCCCTAAAACGGACCTTATTCTGTAATTAGGCTAATAGACTAATTCTTGTCGGTCCGTAATTGGCATCCAGAGCCATTCGGCACCAATCGGCCGTCCGAAACGGCATAATAATTAATTTATAACAATAGCTTAATGCCTACCCAGCCAAAGGAGGCGCGAAGGTATTAAATTAGGAAAATGTAGACAAATATAGAGGGGTGCAGAGGAATGCATATATTTTGAATGAGATTTGCCATAATACATGGCCGGCCCGCCGGTAGTGGATAGACTTCCCTAAGGCAGCAGCCAGCTGATGCCGATCATCGCCAGCAGCACCGGTGAGGTCAACAGGCCGGCGACGGCGAGCACAGTAAGCCGACGAAGGCCCAGGAGACATGGCCCAGAAACAAGGCCACCAACGAACAGATAAAGGCCAGCGGCACGAAAATATAGCCCTTGGTGAAAATGCCCAGGAGGCCGAGCGCGATTGCGGCGGCGCCCATAAACGGGACGCCTTCTCGGTCATCCGGTACATCGGCCGCCGGTTGGTCGGATACCGGTTGATCGGATTCCAGCCGGTCCGGGGCCGGTGGTTTCGGTTTCAGGCGAAGCGGTATTTTAAACATGGCTGAATGGACTATACGGGCCGGGTGTGGCCGAGACAACGTGATCCGGGGCCGCCCGATGGGTGTTCAGTAGGTGACCTCGACCAGATAGAGGCCTTCGGCCGGGGCCGTGGGGCCGGCGGCGGCACGTTTTTTTTGCGCCAGCGCCGCCGTAACGTCAGCCGCCGTCCATTTGCCTTCGCCGACCAGTTTTAACGTGCCGACAAAATTCCGGACCTGGTGGTGAAGAAAAGACCGGGCCCGGACATCGAACGCGATGACATCCCCCTCGCGGCTGACATCCAAGCTGTCCAGGGTCTTGACCGGCGATGTCGCCTGGCAATTGGTGGCCCGGAAAGAGGTAAAATCATGTTTTCCGATCAACCCCTTGGCCGCATCATCCATGGCGTCTGCATCCAACGGCACCGGCACCCACCAGCTGAATCCGCGTTCCAGGGTCAGCGGCGAACGGCGATTGGTGATGCGATAGACGTAGTGACGGCCCGTCGCCGACAGGCGGGCGTCAAAATCATCATCGACCGGGGCGGCCTCCAATACCGCAATGGCGGCGGGTTTGAGGTGAAAATTAAGGGCCTTGCGGACGGTATCCGCCGTTTCCTCCCGATCAAGGGTGAAATGAGCGACCTGGCCCAGGGCATGAACCCCGGAATCCGTGCGCCCGGCGCCGAATACTTTCACCGATTGGCCGGTGAATTTCTCCAAGGCCTCTTCAATCGCCTGCTGAACGCTATAGCCGTTTTCCTGTCGTTGCCAGCCGACGAAGCCGGTACCATCGTATTCAAGGAGAATTTTATATCGAGACATTGCTTGTTTTAGGCGCTTTCCAAACGTTACCGCAGGTTAAGGGGCTGAAACATATTGAATTATTTTGAAATTTTATAATGGTATTGGAGACATAAACCCTTGCCATTATGGAGGGGTTGGCAAAGCCGGTGTTGTAAACGCCTTCTTTCTTGCCGTGGGCCGATTACTGTTTGCCCGAGTTGAAATAAAATCGGTGATGAATTTAAACCCTTTAACTTGATCGAAACGCTATATGTCCTTCTCAGCAGATGCAAAAGTAAATGATACCGACAGGGATTCACTGCACATCCTGCAGTTGGAGATTCTGCCGCTTGAAACACCGTCGCTGAACCGGGCGCGGTTGATTAAGAATGTCCGCCTCAAAAGCGTGATCGAGCTTTTCAAGGATGCGGATACCGGCAGCGGCCAGATCGACATCGAGGATCTTCCCCATCAATTCAACTGGGACATGTCTGACCCACCCGACGATATGGTCATGTTGCGCAAGGTCGGTATGCTTCCAAGTTATGACGTCTATAGCCTGCGAATCTCGCTCCGGGAAATGGATATTCCCATCAACGACCATGAGGCGCTTCGCCTATCGGATTCCATGAACAAGGAATTGACGTCCTATATGACGGGTTTCACCCGACCCCTGATTTCCCAGATTTATGGCGGTGAGGATGATGTCGCGATCAACAGCTTCGACGACGTGATCAAGCTGTTCCGGGATCCCGACGTCAAAACGTCGCTTGAGAAAATTCGAATCATGGCCAACAAGTTGAACATTAAGCCTGAGGAAATTCCCCGAATCATGGAAGATTACGGCGAAATTTTCCTGTCGTTGTCCTATTACCGCCGGTGCTGGACGCCATTGAGCCCATCATCACCGAATTCCTGGAGGCGATGGATGATTTACGGGACAATTACCAATTCAAGACCGACCAGAACCTGCGCGCCACCATGGAAGAAATGGAAGCCTCCATCAATGAGTTGATGGCCGCGATCACCGGGCGTTTCGAGAATTTCGAACGCGGCACCAAACACATGTGGGATGAAATATCCGCCGAGCGCTTCCACAAGGTCGAACAATTGATCAGCAGTTACCACACCACCATTGGCGGGGTGTTGTGTTCGCTCAGCGTCAAAATGGAAGCCTGGGCCAGACTGTTCCCAACCCCATCGTCCGGCGGCCCCGGCAAACGGGCCGAATTCATCATGTCGGAAATGAAACAGGGCATGGAAAATATCCAGGAAATCGAAGATTCGGCGCCCATGCTGTCGGGGCTGAGCTAAGTCAATCCACCTTCGTCCCCGCAGGCATCGGAAACCCGCGCACGAAGGCATCGCCATCCTGGCGGCCCTTACCCGCCCGTTGCACCTGCAACAGCCTGAGGGCGCCGGTCCCGCAAGCCACGGCCAGCGCATCGTCGACCAGGGTGCCGGGGGTAGTGCCGGCCTCTTCCCCCCCGGCCTCAACGACGTCTGCCGCCAGCACTTTGATGCGGCCGCCGTTAAAATCGAACCAAACGCCGGGCCAGGGATTGAGCGCCCTGACATGGCGTTCCAATTCCTCCGCCGGTCTGCGCCAATCGAGCCGGCCTTCATCGCGATCGAGCTTGGCCGCATAGGTGGCGCCATCATCGGGTTGGGGCGTTGGCGTCAAGGTCCCCGCCGCCAGGCCCTCCAGGGCCTCAACCATCAAGGCCGCTCCCATCGCCGCCAATGCGTCATGCAATGTTTCCGCCGTGGTCGCCGCCGTGATCGGTGTTGTCCCCGTAAGGTAAACATCGCCCGTATCCAGGCCCTCGTCGATTTGCATGATGCTGACGCCGGTTTCCGTATCACCCGCCATGATCGCCCGTTGAATGGGGGCGGCGCCGCGCCACCGTGGCAACAATGAGGCATGAACATTGAGGCAGCCCAGCCGTGGGGCTTCGATGACGGGGCTTGGAAGCATCAAGCCATAGGCGACAACGACGCAAGCATCGGCGTCCAGGGCGGCAATCGCGGCCTGGACATCCGGGTCGTTGAGCGTTGCAGGTGTGCGCACGGCCAGCCCTTTGGCCTCGGCGGAGGCATGTACGGTGGACAATTTCGGCTTTTGTCCGCGCCCGGCCGGACGCGGCGGTTGCGAATACATCGAGACGATCTCATGCCCGGCACCGATCAGCGCATCCAGAACCGGCACCGAAAAATCGGGACTGCCCATGAAAATAAGGCGAAGAGGGTTCATCGGAGGCGGCCCTTTTTGGAAAATCAGGCGGTGGCCATTTTTTTGGCCTTCGACAGCTTGCGAAGAATCATCTTCCGCTTCAAGGACGATATATGATCAACGAACAGGATGCCGTCCAGATGATCCATTTCGTGCTGGATGCAGGTCGCCAACATGCCGGTGGCGTCCAGCTCTTGTTCCTCACCGGATCGATCCAGGTAGCGGACGCGGATGGATTCGGGGCGTTCGACCTCGGCATATTGTTCGGGCAAAGATAGACAGCCTTCTTCGTGGTTGCCTTCCTCATCGGACACCCAAAGCAGCTCCGGATTGGCCATGCGAATGGGGTCCGGTTCTTCTTCCGCGCGGCTAATATCCACAACGATCACGCGGCGAGAATCGCCGACTTGCGGCGCCGCTAAACCGATGCCGTTGGCCACATGCATACTTTCCAGCATATCGTCCATCAGCGCCCGCACGTCGTCATCGACAGCTTTCACCGCCTTGGCGGTGATTTTCAGGCGCGGGTCCGGGGCGACGATAATATCTAAAATGGCCATGGCTACCGATTGTTCCCATACATTCGATTTCCAAGCAGATATGGCTTCCGGCCTGCCCAGTCAAGGGTTAGACTCAAGCGAGTCTCCATTGGAATGGGCCGTTCATAGACATGGATGCAACGTTTCTACTTATCGCCGTGATCATCATGGCAGGTGTTGGCGTCGCCGCTTTCATGGCCGGACGTCGCGGCAGCGGTGGCGGCAGCGACGACTTGGAGCGAATTCTCCAGAATCAAGCCGAACTTTCTGGGCGCATGCAGCAATCCGATACCAGCCTCAATGAACGCCTGGAAGCCCTAACCAAAAGGCTCGGCGACGGCCTCAACCAACAAACCGAGAAAACCGGCGATAAGTTGAATGACCTGCAAAAACGGTTGGCGGTAATGGATACGGCGCAGCAAAAAATCACCCAGCTTTCCGAGCAAATGGTCAGCCTCGAGGGGATTTTGTCCAATAAGCAGGCGCGTGGCCAATTCGGGGAATTTCAAATGGAGTCCCTGATCAAGGATTTCCTGCCGCCCTCGGCCTATGAATTTCAAGTGACCTTGTCCAATGGAACCCGGGTTGATTGCCTGATCAGGTTGCCGTCACCGCCGGGCATCATTCCCATCGACTCGAAGTTTCCCCTTGAAGCCTACCGCGCCATCCAATCGGCGAAAACCGAAACGGAACAACAAAATGCCAATCGTAGTTTTTCAAAAGATGTCGGCACTCACATCAAACACATTGCCGAGCGGTACATTATTCAGAACGAAACAGATTGGGCCGTTATGTTCATACCGTCGGAGGCGATTTTCGCCGAATTAATTTCTAATTTTCCCAATATGGTCGAAGAGGCACATCGCCGCCGGGTCGGGTTTGCCTCGCCGTCAACATTGATGGCCTTGGTCAATACCATCGGCGCCATCCTCAAGGACGGCCAAATGAAGGAACAGGCCGGTCTTATTCAAAAGCAGGTTGAATTGATGCTGAATGATGTCCGCCTGCTGGATGAACGTGTCGGCAAGCTGCAAACCCATTTCCGCCAAGCCAACGAAGACATTGAAGGCATCGCCATATCGAGCGGAAAAGTTGCCGACCGTGGCCAAAAAATCCGGGACGTCCAACTGGACGATGAAGAAACCGCCCCCGAATTGGATTCGCCCCAACCCCGTTTGAAAGAAGTCTAGGGCCTAAACCGGCTGGCGGGCCTTGAGGGCGGCACCCAGCGTGCCGTCATCCAGATAATCCAATTCCCCACCGACAGGAACCCCGTGCGCCAGTTCCGTCACCTGGACGCCGGTGCTGGCCAGACGGTCGCATAAGTAATGCGCCGTTGTCTGACCGTCGACGGTGGCGCTGGTGGCTAAAATCACCTCTTTGATACCGCCATTGCCGACGCGGTCGATGAGGCCCGGGATATTGAGGTCCTCCGGCCCGACCCCGTCCAGCGCCGATAGAGTCCCACCCAACACATGGTAATGACCCTGGAACACCTTGGCCCGTTCCAACGCCCACAAGTCGGCAACATCCTCGACAACGCAAATGAGGGTCGCATCGCGTTTGGGATCGGTGCAAAGCTGGCAGGGGTCCTGGGTGTCCAAATTGCCGCATGCCGAACAGGTCAGAATGTTTTCCAGCACGTCCCCCATCGCCTTGGTCAACGGCTGGGCCAGAGATTCGCGGCGTTTAATCAGGTGCAGGACGGCGCGGCGCGCAGAACGCGGGCCCAGGCCTGGCAATTTCGCCAGCAGGGTGATCAGAATTTCAATTTCGGCGGAAACCATCGTCCGTTAAAGGTCCAAGCTAAAAAGGGAGCTTCATCCCCGGCGGCAACGGTAGCCCGCCGGTCAGATCGGACATTTTTTCTTGAACCGTCTGTTCGATCTTTCCCTTGGCGTCGTTGAAGGCGGCCAGGATCAGGTCTTCCAACACTCCCGCTTCTTCGTCGTTGATCAGGGCCGGGTCGATGGAAAGCTTGCGGGCTTCGCCCTTGCCGTTGAGCGTTACCTTGACCATGCCGCCCCCCGATACCCCGGTGATTTCCAGATCGGCCAATTCTTCCTGCATGCCGGCCATCTTGGCCTGCAATTCCTTGGCCTGTTTCAACATCTGTCCGAGGTTTGTCATGGGCATTCTCTTTTCAAAGCATTTAAGTCAGGGCACACCACAGTGTATAACATTGGCAACCATGCAGCATCAAAGCCTCTTCGTCTTCGATATCGAAACCGTGCCCGACACGGATGCGGTGCCTAACCTCACCGGGTTCGAATCTCCCGGCATTGAGGAACGCCGCCAGGAGCTTGAACGCTATCACCTGGAAAAAACCGGCGGCAAGAACGCCTTCCCCCGCCAGCCCTTTCACCGGGTCGTCGCCATCAGTTTCCTGGAAGCCGAAATTGAACGCGACGGCAATCAGGAAGCCTATTTGCTGCGCGAGTTACGCTCCGGCGGCGAGGCCGGATTCGATGAAAAACAATTACTGGAGGGTTTCTTCGGGTATTTCGAAAGGTTGAAACCACGCCTCGTCAGCTTCAATGGCCGCGGCTTCGATCTGCCGGTATTGAAATACCGGGCCATGGTTCACGGAGTCGACGCGCCCTGGCTATACGGTGCCGGCGACAAGTGGAACAGCTACACCCAACGGTATTCCACCGACTGGCATTGCGACCTTCTCGACGTGCTGTCCGACCACGGCGCGTCCGCCAGGGTGAGCCTGGACGAGGTCTGCTCTGTCATGGGCTTCCCCGGTAAATTCGGCGTATCCGGCGCCGATGTCGCGGGTATGATTGATGACGGACGCATCGACGAGGTCCGCCATTACTGCGAAACCGACGTTCTCAATACCTATCTGGTGTATCTCAGGCTGATGTTGCACAAGGGAACCGTCCCCCTGGACGCCTACAACGCCGCCGTCGCCGACATCGTATCGCTGATCGAATCCGAAGCCGCTGAACGCCCGTATCTCAATGGATTCATGAATGCCTGGGGACAGGCGTCCAACAACACCTTCACGCTCTAGGCGGGATCGCCCTCATCGGAGTCAGGCGCCACGCGGATATCTTCGATACTGGAACCGGGGAACGTCTCCATCACCGCTTTCACCAAGGGGTGTTTGGCGGGGTCGGTTTTCAGTTTCGGGCTGTTGGGCGCCGGTTTACCGGCATCATTTGACGCGGTCGGCACCGGGTTGGGGGCATCTTCAAGGGGTGGTTCGGGTGCCGTTTCCGGCATCGCTACCACCACCGGGGATGAAGCCGTCCCGGTCAACCGCGCCTCGGTCGTCGGCCCGCCAGGCGGCGGGGCAGCTGATGGCTTGGCCCCGCTTTGCCCCGCATCCCGTTGCATTCCGCGAATGGCTTCTTCCGGGGTCGGTAATTCGGCGGTATGGGCCAACCGTACCAGGATCATTTCCGCCGCCTGGATCGGCGACGGCGCCTGGCGGACTTCCTGCAACCCCTTGAGCAGCATTTGCCAGGTTCGAGCCAGGGCCGCCATCGACAGCCGGCTTTCCAGGTCCTTGCCCCGGACCCGTTCGATTTCGGGGACGTCCGGCGCGTCGGCGGCCGCGGCCACGACCTTGATGCGGGTCAACCAATGGGTAATTTCCAGCAGGTCTTCCAATATAGCCAGTGGATCGGCGCCTTCCTTGTATAACTGACCGAGCAGATCCAACGCCGGCGCCACATCACCGGCCATCACCGATTCCAACAACATGAAACTGCGCGATCGATCAGCAAGCCCCAGCATGCCCCGCACCTCGGCCTCGTCGATTTCACCGTCCCCTTCCGTTGCCGTATGGGACACCGCCTGGTCCAACAGGCTGAGCCCATCCCGGACACTGCCATCAGCGGCACGTGTAATCAGATGCAGGGCGGACTGGGAAATCTTGGCGCCTTCTTTTTCAGCAATGGCGGCGAAGTGGGCGGCCAAGGTCTCCATATCGACGCGACGCAGGTCAAAGCGTTGGCAGCGGCTGAGCACTGTCACCGGCACCTTACGGATTTCGGTGGTGGCGAAGACGAATTTCACGTGTTCCGGCGGCTCTTCCAGTGTCTTCAACAAGGCATTGAAGGCGTGCCGTGACAGCATATGCACTTCGTCGATGATGTAGATCTTGAAACGCGCCGATGTCGGGCGATAGCGCACACCGTCGATGACTTCGCGGATATCATCGACACCGGTGCGGCTGGCGGCGTCCATTTCCAGCACGTCGACATGACGATCTTCGGCAATGGCCAAGCAGTTCGCGCACACACCGCAAGGATCCGGCGTCGGCCCCCCATTGCCGTCGGCGCCGATGCAGTTCAAGGCACGGGCGATGATGCGCGCCGTCGAGGTTTTACCGATGCCCCGGACGCCGGTCAGAATATAGGCTTGCGCCAGCCGATCCGCGTGGATGGCGTTAGTCAGGGTTTGCACCATGGCATCCTGGCCGACCAATTCGGCGAACGTGGACGGACGGTACTTGCGAGCAAAAACCTGATAGGGGGCGGTGGTTTCGGGGGAAGGGGTCTCGTTCATCGTCGGTCCGGTGCCAATTGAATCCCGCCGCCGATGGGTTTTGGGCGGCGGGGTATAAGGTGAGAGACTGGAAACCGACCCAAGCGAAAACTCGTTACGGCTGCTTCCTTCCGGACCTGACCGGGTTGGCGAGAGGCCTGTCCGGCCCCAGTCTCCCGGGGCCACTATAACAGCCGGGGCATGGCGCTCCAAGCATTGCCGTCGAAGTCAGCGGAATTAGATTCGGGTTTTACGTTCTTCGATGATGATGACGCCGTCGGGTCCGTCCGTAAAACCGCCGAGCAACGTAAGGGGCAGATCTTCGTATTCATAATGACCGTCAACGGTCGCCACCATTCTTATTTCCACCGTTTCGTGGGGCGAAACCCAAATTCCGCCATAACATTCGGAATCTACAACTTTCCCGCCGAAGGTGGTCTGAATGACGGTGACATTGGTAAGAAATTCGTAGGCATTAAAGGCATGGCCGACATTATCGCCGTTTCGGATGCGGAACACATAGGGCCAGCCCTGGCGCATGCGGATCACCATCGGTGAAAATTCGCCATGGCGGATGCGAAGGTCGACCTCCGGCACCTGCGTCCAGTTGATTTGCTTAACCGCTTTCGCACTGACTGTCGGACATTGAAGCGCAAAACCGGTGACACCGGCCGGTGAAACGCACGCGGTCAGCAAAAAGGCTATTGCCAGTACCAGTGAAGTCCCGCCCAGAGGGCACCCACCCATCTTCATCTTCGCCTCCTTCGTTCCCCCCATACCCCGGCCGGCAGGCCGAAGCACCCAGAGGGATGAGAACCGCAAGAAGTCCCTACAGGCTAAGCCGTGATTCTTAACAAAACATCAACGCCTCAAGGGTTTACGGGCAAAGGATCAACTTGGAAATTAAGTGGGTCGGGGTACGGCGGGCCGGTTGAAACGCTCGTGGCCCTGTGTCAGGTTTCAAAGATGGCAAAACCCTTACAGTATGCCGGCGTCGCGCTTGACCGCGCCAATGCCTTGCGCCGCGACGCGGCCTGGGTCGCCGAATGCCTGGGCGAACCCGGAACGTTGGTAACGCCGGTCTGGCGCGGCCACAACTTGTTCAACGCCGGGCCCACACCGGAAGCGGTGTTCCTGAATGGCGAAGCGGCGCAGTCGGCGATGTCGGCAGCCGGAACCGTGGTTCTGTTGGGCCTGGACGACCGAACGGCCTATGCCGCCGCCGATCTATCGGCGCTGGAGAAAAACGCCCTGGCCCCATTCACCAAAAACGACACCAAGACCGGCGAATTCGATGATTTACGCCACGTCGGCGCCCTGATGACCGGGCCGGAGGCGGCGATACTGGCGTATGCCCGGGGCATGATCCATTGGCATCAACGGCATCTTTTTTGCGGCGTCTGCGGGGCGCCGACAACATCCCGGGACGGCGGACATGTCAGGATTTGCGACGGGGGGGCCGACGGGGGCGACGACACCCACATGCATTTCCCGCGCACCGATCCGGCGGTCATCATGCTGGTCGCCCACGACAACCCCGAAGGTAACGGGCCGGCCTGCCTGTTGGGACGCCAACGCCGTTGGGTCGACGGCATGTATTCAACCCTGGCCGGCTTCGTCGAGCCAGGCGAAACCCTAGAGGCCGCCGTCGCCCGCGAGGTGCTGGAAGAAGCCGGCATCCACGTCACCGACGTCCGCTATATGGCGTCGCAGCCGTGGCCGTTCCCGTCGTCGTTGATGTTGGGATACCGGGCCCGCGCCGAAACCACGGACATCAAAATTGACAATCGCGAACTTGAAGACGCCCGCTGGTTCACCCTCGAGGAAATGAAAAGTTTCGGCGAATGGGGCGATGCATCCCCCCGCAAGAGGCGCTTTCCGAGGACGGATTCCATCTCGCGCTGGCTGATCGACGGCTGGCTCGGGGAAACCGGGGGCGTTTGAAGCCTTAGTCCTCACCGCCGTTCTGCTGCAACCGGAAGGGATGCGCCGTATAAACGCCCAGAATCTTGATTTCGTGAGTGACGAAATCGAGTTCTTCCAGCGCCAGCTTCAAGGCCTTCTGTTCCGGGTGGCCTTCGGCGTCGGCATAAAATTGGGCGGCGACGAAAGCGCTATCGACGTAACTTTCCAGCTTGGTCATATTGACGCCGTTGGTGGCGAACCCGCCCAGCGATTTATACAGCGCTGCCGGCACATTGCGGACCCTGAAGACGAAACTGGTCATGGTGTTTTCCGCATCGACGCCCGGATCAAACGGTTCGGCAGCCATCACGACGAAGCGCGTGGTATTGTGATCGGCGTCTTCGATGCCGGCCCTGAGGCTGACCAGACCGTCCGTTTCCGCCGCTAATTCCGACGCGATGGCGCCTTGGGTCTTATCGCCGGCGGCCGCGATATCCGCCGCCGCGCCGGCGGTATCCACGTGTTCCACCGGTTTCAGCCCCAACTCCTGAATCAGCTTGCGGCACTGGTTGAGCGCGTGAATATGGCTGTGGACGTGGGTCAGGTCGGAAATTTCGGTACCGGCGACGCCCAACAGATGATGGTTCACCCGCTGGAAATGCTCGGCGATAATGTGAAGACCGGAATCCGGCAACAGGTGGTGAATGTCAGCAACCCGCCCGGCGACGGAATTCTCAATGGGGATCATCGCTAAAGCCGCATTGCCGGTACGCACCGCGTCGAACGTATCCTCGAACGACCGGTTGGCCAGGGTCGTCATCTCCGGATAGGCGCTGCGGCACGCCATGTCGGAATAAGCGCCGGGCGAGCCCTGGAAGGCAAGAGTGTTTTTAGGATCGAACATCGGCTCAATTGCTCGCGTTTATGGGGGACTCGCGTTTACGTAGCTTGGGGCGCCAATAGCTCGCGGGCGCGGTCAAGGTCGGCGGGAGTATCGACACCCAATGGAACCGTGTCAACGCGTTGCGCGTCGATGCGCATGCCGGATTCCAGCGCGCGAAGCTGTTCCAGGCATTCCTGTTGTTCCAAGTCGCCCCGGGGCAGCTTGACGAAACGATCGAGGGCGGCGCGCCGGAAAGCGTACAAGCCGATGTGGTGAAAGTGGGGACCCTCGCCGCTGGGCACCGCCGTGCGGCTGAAATAAAGGGCGCGGCCGCAATCGGCGCCGTCGGCCATCGACAACACCGCCTTGACCACGTTGGGATCATCCAGTTCGGCCTCGTCGGTGATCGGGCTGACCAGGGTGGCGATATCGACGTCCCCGTTCGCCAATGGCAGCAACGACGCCTTGACGGCTTCCGGATCGATAGTCGGCAGGTCGCCCTGAAGATTGATGACGCAATCGTGTTTCTTCAAGGGGTCCACCGTATGCAGGGCTTCGAACACCCGGTCCGATCCCGAGGCATGGTTGGGATTGGTATAGATGGCGTCGCCGCCGGCGTCCTTCACGGCATCGATAATTTGGAAATCGGCACAGGCGACGATCACCGGGCCGGCATCGGCCTCCATGGCGCGGCGCCAGACATGGACGATCATCGGCACACCGTGAATATCGGCCAGTGGCTTATCCGGCAGCCGCATTGACGCCAATCGAGACGGAATGACGACGATCGGGTTAGTAGGCGCCGCCGGGGGCGGGGTTTTATTTTCGTTCATAGCTGGCACCATAGCCGCCCCAAGAGAATCCGAAAACAGCTTTGCTGATTGAACAAAAGGCCGCCTTGGGGCAACATTCCCCTATTGCCAACCTTTGGGACGATCAGTATGCGTTTTTCAATCTATGAAAAGACGGGTTTTGGGTTCCTGGTGGCGGCCTGTCTGGTCTGGGGCGTCGATTTTACCGGCAACATCCTGGTCAAGGCCGAGCCGCTGCAAAAGGCCGTTTTCATGGCCGCGAAGGCGCCCGCCGCTGAAAAAGCCGCCCCCGCCGCAAAAGCCGAAGGCAGTGTGATGGCGATGCTGGCCGATGCCGATACCGGCGCCGGACAAAAAGCCTTTAAAAAGTGCAAAGCCTGTCATTCCACCGATAAAGGCGGCAAAAATAAAGTCGGCCCCAACCTTTGGGATATCGTCGGCAAGGCCAAGGCCGCAGGCAGCGGGTTCAAATATTCCGACGCCTTGAAAGGGCTTGGCGGGGATTGGTCCTATCAGGACCTGGACGCCTTCCTAGTGAGCCCCAAGGCGTTCGCCAAAGGAACCAAGATGAGCTTTAAGGGCCTTAGCAAGGCAAAAGATCGTGCCGCCGTGATCGCATACCTGCGGTCCTTGAGCGATCAGCCGAAACCGTTGCCGTGACCCCAGGCGACGCCGGAACCATGACAGAGACCGGCGCTTTCATCGGCTTGGCCGAACAACTGGCCGAGGCGGCGCGTGGCGTGGTGATGCCCCATTTCAGAAAGCCTCTGGCGATTGATTCGAAACCGGACCAATCCCCGGTTACTATCGCCGACAAGGACGCCGAGGCGGCCATGCGCGGGCTGATCGAAGACGCGTACCCTGACCACGGTATCATCGGCGAAGAATTCTCTGACACACGCCCCGACGCCGAATTCGTCTGGGTGCTGGATCCCATCGACGGCACCCAATCTTTCGTTACCGGCAAGCCGTTGTTCGGCACCCTGATCGCGTTGATGCATAACGGCCGCCCGGTGCTCGGCGTCATGGACATGCCGGCGCTCCAGGAACGCTGGATCGGCGTTCACGGGCAGCCGACGACGTTTAACGGCAAACCGGTCACCACCCGGGCCTGTGAAAGCGTCGAGAAGGCCTGGCTGTACGCGACATCACCGCACATGTTCGAAGACGCCGATTTCCCGGCCTTCGAGCGTCTGCGCCAGGCATCGTGGCGGGCCGTTTACGGCGCCGAATGCATGGCTTACGGCCTGCTCTCCAACGGCCTTGTCGATATGGTCTGCGAGGGGACCATGGATTTACACGACTTCGCCCCGATGGTGCCGATCGTCGAAGGCGCCGGCGGCGTCATCACCGATTGGCGGGGCGCAGACTTAGGTCCCAACAGTGGCGGTAACGTCCTGGCATCCGGCGACAAAGCTATCCATGCCGCTGCCATTAAGCTGTTGGAAGGCTAATCATCATATTTTCGCCATCCTTGGATGGTGTTTTGGTATCCTCTGAAGGGATTCAATCAACCGAAGGAAAACCATGCGCCTTTTGACCGTTGCCGTATTTACCGCCGTTCTCAGCATTGCCCCCGTTTCCGGTTTCAGCGCCGAGACATCACACGGCCTCGCCATGCACGGCGATCTCAAATACCCGGCCGGGTTCAAGAACTTCGAATACACCAATCCGGCCGCGCCCAAGGGCGGTACCGTCCGGCTCAATGCCGTCGGCACCTTCGACAGCTTCAACAGCTTCATCGTCAAGGGCAACGGGGCGGCGGGGGTGGGATTCATCTACGACAACCTGATGCATGGGTCCGCCGACGAGGCTTTCTCCCAATACGGCCAACTGGCGGAATCCATCGAGGTGCCCAAGGACCGTTCCTGGGCCGCCTTCACATTGCGTGCCGAAGCCAAATGGCACGACGGCAAGCCGGTTTCCGTCGCCGACGTTATCTGGACCTTCAACACCCTGACCACCAAGGGAACGCCGTTTTACCGGTTTTATTACGGCAATGTCGCCGACGTGGTACAGACCGGACCGCGCACCGTGCGGTTCAACTTCAAGCCCGGTGAGAACCGGGAACTGCCATTGATCCTGGGCCAGTTGACGATCCTGCCGAAACATTATTGGCAAAACCGCGATTTCACCAAGACCACGCTGGAGCCGCCGCTCGGCAGCGGCCCATACAAAATCGAGAGTTTCGAGGCGGGCCGGTCGATCACCTACACTCGCATCAAGGACTGGTGGGGCGAGAATATCCCCGTCAACCGTGGCCAATATAACTTCGACACCATCCGCTATGATTATTACCGCGACAGCACCGTCGCCCTGCTGGCGTTCAAGGGTGGCGAATACGATTACCGCGCCGAAAATTCCTCCAAGGCCTGGGCCACGGCCTATAAGACACCCAATGTGGAAAAGGGATTGATCCGCAAAGTGGAAATCAACCATAACCGGTCATCGGGGATGCAGGCCTTCGTCATGAACACCCGGCGCGATCTCTTCAAAGACCGCCGTGTGCGCAAGGCGCTCGCCTATGGCTTCGATTTCGAATGGTCCAACAAGAACCTGTTTTACGGCCAATATTCCCGGACCAGAAGCTATTTCGATAATTCCGAGCTGGCGGCGACGGGGGTGCCCGAAGGCGATGAGTTGAAATTGTTGGAACCCTATCGGGGCCGCATCCCGGACGAAGTGTTTTCTCAATCCTACAACCCGCCGAAAAACGACGGGTCGGGCAACGTGCGGCGCAATCTTCGCAGCGGCGGCAGGTTGTTGACCGAGGCCGGCTGGCGGATCAAGGACAATAAACGCGTCCATGAGAAAACCGGCAAACCGCTGGAATTCGAGGTCTTGCTGGTCAGCCCGTTGTTTGAGCGCATCGTGCTGCCATTCGCCAAGAACCTGGAAAAGCTGGGTGTCGCCGTCCGGGTGCGTACCGTCGATCCGTCGCAATACCGCCGCCGCATCGATACCTTCGATTTCGATGTCATCGTCGGCGGCGCCGGGCAATCGTTGTCGCCGGGCAACGAACAACGGTCCTATTGGGGGAGCACCGCCGCCGATATCGAAGGCGGCCGCAACACCATCGGCATCAAGGATCCGGTGATCGACGAGCTGATCGAAAAGGTGATTGCCGCGCCCGACCGTAAGGCCCTGGTGGCGAGCGTCAAGGCGCTGGACAGGGTATTGCAATGGGGCCATTGGGTGATCCCCCACTGGCACGCCAAATACGACCGTGTCGCCTATTGGGATAAGTTTGGGCGACCTAGAATCACGCCCATTCAAGGCAACCAGTTCCTGGCCTGGTGGGTCGATCCAAAAAAAGAAGAGGCCCTGAAAAGCAACATTGCCTCAGCCATACAATGAACGGGACCTGAGCACCGGAACGCCACATGTACGCATACATCATCCGCCGCCTGTTGCTGATCATCCCGACGTTGTTGGGAATCATGGTCATCAACTTCGCCGTCGTCCAAGTGCTGCCGGGCGGACCGGTGGAACAGATGATCGCCCAGTTGACCGGCGAGGCCATCGACGTCACCGCCCGGGTCGGCGGCGAGGCCGGTTCAGAGGTCAACGCCGGCAAACGCACCCAAACCACCGGCAAACAGGCCGGTGCGCCGAGCCGGTACCGCGGCGCCCAGGGGCTGCCGCCGGAACTGATCAAGGACATCGAGCGTCAATTCGGCCTCGACAAACCGGCCCATGAGCGTTTCGCCCTGATGATCGGGAACTACGTCCGTTTCGATTTCGGCGACAGTTTCTTTCAGGACAAAAGCGTTACTCAATTGGTCATCGACAAGATGCCGGTATCGATCTCGTTAGGCATCTGGACGACACTGCTGGTCTATCTGATCTCGATCCCGCTGGGGATCCGGAAGGCGGTTCAGGACGGCTCGCGCTTCGATGTGTGGACCTCCGGTGTGGTCATTTTCGGCAACGCGGTGCCGTCGTTCCTGTTCGCGATCCTGCTGATCATGCTGTTCGCCCGTGGCGGCATTTTCCCTTATTTTCCGCTGCGCGGCCTGACCTCGCCGAATTTCGAAACCCTGTCCCTGTTCGGCAAGATCGCCGATTATTTCTGGCACATGGCGCTGCCGCTGCTGTCCATGATTATTGGTGGTTTCGCGGGCCTGACCATGTTGACCAAGAACTCGTTTCTTGAAGAGATCAACAAACAATACGTGATCACGGCGCGGGCCAAGGGGTTGGCGGAAAAACGCGTGCTCTACGGCCATATCTTCCGCAATGCCATGCTGATCGTCATCGCCGGTTTTCCCGCCGCCTTCATCGGCATTTTGTTCACCGGCGTGATGCTGACGGAGATCATCTTCTCGCTGGACGGGCTCGGCCTGTTGGGGTTCGAAGCGGCCTTGAAGCGCGACTTCCCGGTGATGTTCGGGACGCTGTACTTCTTTACCCTGCTGGGCCTGATCATGGGGATCATCGGCGACCTGATGTACCACGTCATCGATCCCCGCATCGATTTCGAAGCCCGGGAGGTTTAGGGTATGGCCAACGACGCCCTCACCCTCGAAAGACAAGCCGCACCGTCGCCGGAAAGCCGGTTCCTAGGGCTCCGTCTGACGCCGATCACGCGGCGCCGGTTGGCTAATTTCAGCCGCAACCGCCGGGGCTACTGGTCGTTTTGGATATTTCTAGCGCTGTTCTTCCTCAGCCTGTTCGCCGAGCTGATCGCCAACGACAAGCCGTTGTTGGTCCGTTTCGACGGCGGCTTTTATTCGCCGGTATTCGTCCAATACCCGGAAACTACCTTCGGCGGCGAATTCCTGACCGAGGCCGATTACCGGGACGAATTCGTGATTGAGCTGATCAACAAAAAAGGTTGGATGTTGTGGCCGCCGGTGCGCTATTCCTTCGACACCATCAACTACAACCTCAAGACCCCGGCGCCGGCGCCGCCCAGCACCCAGAACTGGCTCGGCACCGATGATCAGGGCCGCGACGTGGTCGCCCGGATTATCTACGGCTTTCGCATATCGGTGCTGTTCGGGTTGGCGTTGACCATTATCAGCGCCTCGGTCGGCGTTTCCATCGGCGCCTTGCAAGGCTTCTACGGCGGCCTGTTAGACCTTTTGGGACAACGCTTCATAGAGGTGTGGGCCGGGATGCCGATGCTGTATTTGCTTATCATCATGGCCAGTGTCATTACACCGAATTTCTGGTGGCTGTTGGGCCTGATGCTGCTGTTCAGCTGGATGGGGTTCGTCGGCGTGGTGCGGGCCGAATTCCTGAAGGCGCGCAATCTGGATTTCGTCCGCGCCGCCAAGGCGCTCGGCGTCAGCGACCTCAAGATTATCTATAAACACGTGTTGCCCAACGCCACCGTCGCCACCGTGACCTTCATGCCGTTCACCCTCGCCGGTTCCATCACCACGCTGACGGCGCTGGATTTCCTCGGCTTCGGTCTGCCGGTGGGCTCGGCCAGCCTGGGGGAGCTTCTAAACCAAGGCAAGGCCAACCTGCACGCGCCGTGGCTGGGGTTTTCGGCCTTCGCCATCGTCGCCATCATGCTCAGCCTGCTGGTTTTCATCGGCGAAGCGGTGCGTGACGCGTTTGACCCGAGGAAGACCTTCCGATGAAACCGCTATTGAAAATATCCGGCCTGCATACGTCTTTCGGCGGCGGCCAAGACGAGGTCAAGGCGGTCCGTGACATCTCGCTGACGATTGAGAAGGGCGAGACCCACGCGCTGGTCGGTGAGAGCGGCTCGGGCAAGTCGGTGACGGCGCTATCGGTGATGCAGTTATTACCCTATCCGCGCGCCCACCATTCAGGTGGCAGCATTACCTTCCAGGGTCAGGAGCTGATCGGGGCTGAGACCGACACCATGCGTGAGATCAGGGGCAACCGCATCGCCATGATCTTCCAGGAACCGCTGACCTCCCTCAACCCGCTGCATTCCATCGAAAAGCAGATTGCCGAGGTCCTGCATCTGCACAAGGCGCTCAGCCCTGATGAAGCCCACGCCCGGGTGCTGGAGCTGTTGGACCTGGTGGGTTTGAGCGAGGCCAAGACCCGCCTCGGCGCCCTGCCCCATGAATTTTCCGGCGGCCAGCAGCAACGCGTGATGATCGCCATGTCGCTGGCCAACGACCCCGACATCCTGATTGCCGACGAACCGACGACGGCCTTGGACGTCACCATTCAGGCGCAGGTGTTGAAGCTGTTGCAGGACCTTCAGGAAAAACTCGACATGGCGATGTTGCTGATCACCCATGATTTGGGCATCGTCCGCCACATGGCCGACACGGTATCGGTGATGACCGACGGCGAAATCGTCGAACAGGGCACCGCCGAACAGGTGTTCGCCAACCCCAGCCACGAGTACACCAAGCATCTGCTGGCCGCCGAACCCAAAGGCCGCCCCGATGCCCCGCCCGCCGATGCGCCTGAGGTCATGAACGCAGGCGACATCAAGGTCTGGTTCCCGATCAAGAAAGGCATCATCCGGCGCACCGTCGATCACGTTAAGGCGGTGGATGGGATCACCTTATCGGTCCGCCAGGGCCATACGCTGGGCGTCGTCGGCGAAAGCGGATCCGGCAAAAGCACGCTCGGCCGCGCGCTTTTGAAGCTGGAAAAAAGCCGCGGTGAGATCACCTTCGAGGGTCGCTCGCTGCAAGCCATGAACGCCAAGGACTTGAAACCCTACCGGCGCGAAATGCAGATCGTCTTCCAGGACCCGTTCGGGTCCTTGAGCCCGCGCCTGTCGATCCGCCAAATTGTCGAGGAAGGGCTTTTGGTGCACGGCGTCGGCGGCGAGAACGGCGGCGGCAACGGCGCCGACCAACGCCGCGATCTGGTCGTGCAGGCCTTGGAGGAAGTCGGTCTGGAAGCGACCATGCTGAACCGCTATCCGCATGAATTTTCCGGTGGCCAGCGCCAGCGCATCGCCATCGCCCGGGCGCTGATCCTGAAGCCCAAATTCATCGTCCTGGATGAGCCGACCAGCGCGCTCGACATGTCGGTGCAGGCGCAAATCGTCGATCTGTTACGCGACCTGCAAACCAGCCACGACCTGGCCTATCTGTTCATCAGCCACGACCTGAAAGTCATTCGCGCCATGGCTCACGATATCATCGTTATGCACCGGGGCCGGGTCGTCGAACAGGGCACCGCCGAAAGCGTCCTCGAGGATCCCCAAGACCCCTACACCAAGGCGCTGATGACCGCCGCCTTCGACATGAAGGCCGACGACACCGGCGCGGTCAGCGTTTAGGGCCGGGGTTCACGTGGCACTCCTGTTTTCCGCCAGATACGAAGACTCCGAACGGTGGCATCAAGCCCTGGTGGCCGAGCTTGGCGACCTGGATTTTCGCCTCTGGACCCCGGACGGCGCCAACATCGGCGATCCCGCCGACATCGAATTCGTGTTGGCGTGGGGGCCGAAAAAGGGCGCCTTCAAGGAATTTCCCAACCTGAAGGCGATTTTTTGCCTCGGCGCCGGGGTCGATCACCTGATCGGCCGGGACCTGCCCGACGGCGTGCCGGTGGTGCGGCTGGTCGATCCCGGCCTGACCCGGGGCATGCGCGAATATGTGATCTATTGGACGCTGCATTACCACCGCCGCTTCAAAGAATACGCCGACAGCGCCGCCGCAGGTGAATGGCGGCAACTGCCCCAGGCCGACACCCGCAAACGCCGCGTCGGGATCTTAGGGCTAGGCGTCCTGGGGGCGGACGCGGCGGCTCATTTGTGCGCCCTGGAATTCGACGTCGCCGGCTGGAGCCGTTCGGCCAAGGCGCTGGACGGCATCGAAAGTTTCCACGGCACCGACGGCCTGGCGGCGTTCCTGGCGCGCACCGAAATTCTGGTCAACCTGTTACCGCTGACGCCGGAAACCACCGGCATCATCAACGCCGAAAACCTCAGCCAACTGCCCAAGGGCGCGGTCGTCATCAACGCCGCTCGCGGCCCTCATGTCGTCGATGACGACCTGATCCGGGCGCTGGACGATGGCCATATCGCGGCGGCGACGCTGGACGTTTTTCACACCGAGCCGCTGCCCGCCGATCATCCGTTTTGGGCGCACCCAAAGATTAATATCACCCCCCACGCCGCCAGCCTGACGGTGCAGGAAACGGCGGCCGTGGCGATCGCCGACAACATCCGCCGCATCCGCGCCGGTGAGCCCCCCGCCCCCATCGTCGATCCTGAAACCGGATATTAAGAAGCGACAGGGGATGGCCCACGAATATAAGGTTATGCGATCCATCAACACGCCGGACGGCGGGCGTTGCGTCGATGTCTTCATGCGCCCCGACGGCAGTTTTGGTTTTGATGAATTCCGCCGCGACGTCGAGGATCCGTCGGGCTGGTTCCCCATCGGCGGCCATATGGGAAGAATTTTTAATACCGAACAGGAAGCCTTCGATCAGGCGCGGGCCTCTGTTTCCTGGTTCGGGGTTCAGACCGGCCAGCAGTAGTTTCTAGTTCTGATTGAGGCCCAATTGCTTTTGCTTTTTCTTAGGTAACCCGAAGGAGACGATGCGGTGGGATTCCGCCAAATAATCCTTCAGATCGCCGTCGGAAAGCCCCGGTTCGGCGTAGTTCTGGATCCACTTCATGCCCCGCGACGCCAGATAAGGCGCCGGGCGCAAACCTGGCCGTTCCTGGAGCATTTGATAGGCGATATCCGAGACCTTGAAGGTCACGCCGGGATATTTACCATTGCCCCAGCCGCCAATGGCGAACACCTTGCCGCCCACCTTCCAGACGTGTGATCCGCCCCATTGAACGACATAGGTCGTCGCCGGCAGGGATTCGCAATAGGTGTTAAACGCCTTGTAATCCATCGGTCCGTTGATTGAGGGCGGGACTCATCACAACCAGCCGTAGACCACGGCCAGCAGAAAGCCGCCGAGGCAAATTCTGTAGATCACGAACGGGGTATAGGTCGAGCGTTTGAGCCAAGCCATCAGGGCGGCCATGACGACCAGGGCGGCGGTGAAGGCAAATCCGGCGGCCAGGATTGCCGTCGCGGTCAATTGGGCATCTCCGGATTGATACAATTTCCAACCTTGCAGGCTGCCGGCGCCGATGATCACCGGGATCGACAACAGCATCGAAAAACGCGCGCCGTCGCGGCGTTCCAGGCCCAAAAACCGTGCCGCCGTCATGGTGATGCCGGAACGGCTGGTGCCGGGAATCAGCGCCAGGACTTGAGCGATGCCGATGATCACGACATCGCCAAAACGCAAATGTTCGATACGACGCACCGTCATCCCCATCTTGTCGCCGATATACAGCAGGATGCCGAAGACGAGCGTCGTCCAGGCGATGAGTTCAAGCCCGCGCAGGCCGCCCGGATAATAGCGGCTGAGCAAAAAACCCGCGGCCAGCGCCGGAATGGTGGCAACAATCAGTAACCCGGCCAGCCGGGCACCCGGATCCTCACGGCCCCGCATCAGCCGTAAAAGGCCGACCGTCATCGCCCCTATATCGCGCCAGAAATACAGCATCACCGCGCCCAAGGTGCCGACATGAACGGCGACATCCATCATCAATCCCTGGTCCGCCCAGCCGGTAACCGCCGAAACCAGCCTCAGGTGCGCCTGTGAGCTAATCGGCAGGAATTCGGTAACGCCCTGAACAATGGCTAAAACCGCAATATGTAGTATTGGCACCCTTGACCCCCCTAAATATAGCACTAAATATAGCAATGTCGGGGTCCTAACCCAAGCCCCATATGGCCAAGGTGGCTGAACTGGTTTAGAATGGGCCCTCTTGAGGGGTTGCGATCCCACAAATTTGATTCTGGTATGATCGGCTTGACCCTGATATCTAACAGGCCGATTTACCGAAAGGGTGCGATAAACAATGAGCCAACAGGATTGGCCCACATCGGTCGGATTGCCTCAAAAGCAAGGCATGTACGACCCAAAAAACGAGCATGACAACTGCGGCATTGGCTTTATCGCCAATATCAAAAACCGCAGGAGCCATGAGATCGTCCGTCAAGGTATCCAGATTCTCATCAATCTGGATCACCGGGGTGCGGTCGGCGCCGACCCCCTGGCCGGCGACGGCGCCGGTATCCTGATGCAGTTGCCCGACCGGCTTTTCCGCGCAGAGGTCGAAACCCTTGGTATTACGCTGCCCGAAGAAGGCGATTACGGGGTCGGCATGGTGTTCCTGCCCAGCAACAAAACCGGGTTAAACGCCTGTACCTCGTCGATCGAGGCGGCCATCAAAAACGAAGGCCAAATTCTTCTCGGCTGGCGCGACGTTCCGGTCGACAATTCCTACCTGGGCGACAGCGTCAAACCCATTGAGCCGGTTATTCGCCAGGTCTTTATCGGCCGCGGTGATACCTGCGCCGACACCGATGCCTTCGAGCGTAAGCTCTATGTCATCCGCAAGCTGGCCCATCATCTGGTTTGGGACGACGATATCGAAGACCTCGGCCATTTCTACATCACCTCCATGTCGGCGCGCACCATTGTCTACAAGGGGATGATGCTGGCCCCCAACCTCGACAAATACTACAAGGACCTCAACGACGACCGGTTTGAATCGGCGCTCGCCCTGGTCCATCAGCGGTTTTCCACCAACACCTTCCCGTCCTGGGCGCTGGCGCAGCCGTTCCGGTATCTATGCCACAACGGCGAGATCAACACCGTACGCGGCAACATCAACTGGATGCTGGCGCGCCGCCATTCCATGAAATCCGACCTGTTGGGCGACGATTTGGAAAAATTGTGGCCGTTGGTCGGCGACGGAGCCTCGGATTCGGCGACCTTCGACAACGCGCTCGAATTACTGGTTGCCGGCGGCTACTCGCTGGCCCATGCGATGATGATCATGATCCCGGAGGCCTGGGACGGGCATCCGCTGATGGACGCCGAACGCCGCGCCTTTTACGAATACCACGCCGCCCTGATGGAGCCCTGGGACGGGCCGGCGGCGATCGCCTTTACCGACGGCCGCCAAATCGGCGCTACGCTCGACCGCAATGGGCTTCGTCCGGCACGCTATGTCATCACCGACGACGATATCGTTGTCTTGGGCTCCGAAGTCGGCGTGCTGCCGGTGCCGGAGGAACGGATCGTCAAAAAATGGCGGCTGCAACCCGGCAAGATGCTGCTGATCGATCTTGAGAAGCAATGCATCGTCGATGACGATGAGCTGAAAGCGGACCTGGCCCGCGCCGAGCCGTACCAAAGCTGGCTGGACGAGACTCAAATCCACCTGGAAGACCTGCCGCCCGAGGTCGCGGCCATGCCACCGGACCACGCCACCTTGCTGGACCGTCAGCAAGCCTTCGGCTACAACCAGGAAGATATCAAGTTCTTCCTCGCGCCCATGGCCGCCGAGGGCCAGGAACCGGTCGGGTCCATGGGCCGGGACATTCCGCCGGCGGTGCTGTCGGATCGTCCGAAACTGCTTTACGACTATTTCCACCAGAACTTTGCCCAGGTCACCAATCCGCCCATCGACTCGATCCGCGAGGAATCGGTGATGTCGCTGGTGTCCTTGATCGGCCCCCGGCCTAATCTTCTCGACCTGCATACCGGCGGCACCCACAAACGCCTGGAGGTCCGCCAGCCGATCCTGTCGAATATCGACCTGGAAAAAATCCGTCATATCGAACATCTGGTCGATTCGGCCTTCCGCACCTATACCCTGGACACCTGCTGCCCAGCCGCCGATGGCACAGCCGGTATGGCGGCGGCGCTGGAAACACTGTGTACCAAGGCCGCCGATGTCGTCCACCAGGGCCACGACATTCTGATCCTATCGGACCGTGGCATGAACGCCGACCGCATGGCGATCCCGGCGTTGCTGGTGACCGCGGCGGTCCATCACCACCTGATTCGCGAAGGCCTGCGGACCGAAGTCGGGATGGTGATTGAGACCGGCGAGGTCAAGAAGGTTCATGATTTCTGCCTGTTGGCCGGATATGGCGCCGAGGCCATCAACCCGTACCTGGCCTTCGATACCTTATCGGCGCTCGGTCACGGACTGGCCAAACCGATGAGCGAAGAAAAAATCCACGGCAACTACGTCAATGCCTTGAACAAAGGCATTCTCAAGGTGATGGCGAAGATGGGCATCTCCACCTATCAGTCCTACTGCGGCGCCCAAATCTTCGATGCCGTCGGGCTGAACTCTGCCTTCGTGGAAAAGTATTTCACCAACACCCAAACCATGATCGAGGGGATCGGCCTCGCCGAAATCGGTGAGGAGACATTCCAGCGTCACCGCGCCGCCTTCAGCAACGACCCGGTGTTAAGCAACGCGCTGGATATCGGCGGCGAATACGCTTTCCGGCTGCGCGGCGAAGATCACATGTGGACGCCGGAAACCATCGGCGCCCTGCAACACGCGGTCCGGTCCGGTGATTATCAACGTTTCAAGGCCTTTACCGGCAAAATCAACGCCAAGGATCGGTCGGCGCGCAACCTGCGCGGCCTGTTCCGGCTCAAGCGCGCCGGGGCGCCGCTGCCGTTGGACGACATCGAACCGGTCAGCGAAATCGTCAAGCGATTCGCCACCGGTGCGATGTCGTTCGGGTCTATTTCGTGGGAGGCCCACACCAACCTGGCCATCGCCATGAACCGGCTAGGCGGCAAGTCCAACACCGGCGAGGGTGGTGAAGATTCAAAACGCTACGAGCCCTTGGAAAACGGTGATTCCATGCGATCCGCCATCAAACAAGTGGCCTCCGGCCGTTTCGGCGTGACCACGGAATACCTGGCCAACGCCGACGACCTTCAGATTAAAATGGCCCAGGGCGCCAAACCCGGCGAGGGCGGGCAATTGCCGGGGTACAAGGTCGATGATTGGATCGCGCGGATCCGGCACTCGACCCCCGGCGTCGGTCTGATTTCGCCGCCGCCGCACCACGACATCTATTCCATCGAGGATCTGGCGCAGTTGATCCACGATCTCAAGAACGTCAATCCCAAGGCCCGCATATCGGTCAAGCTGGTGTCCGAGATCGGCGTCGGCACCGTTGCCGCCGGCGTTTCCAAGGCCCATGCCGACCATGTCACCATTTCCGGTAACGATGGCGGCACCGGCGCCAGCCCGCTGACCTCGATCATGAATGCCGGATCATTTTGGGAACTGGGCCTGGCCGAAACCCACCAGACCCTGGTTCTCAACCGGCTGCGCGGCCGCATCGCCGTGCAGGTGGACGGCGGCATGCGTTCGGGACGCGACGTCGTCATCGGGGCCCTGCTGGGCGCCGATGAGTTCGGCTTTTCCACCGCGGCCTTGATATCCCAGGGCTGCATCATGATGCGTAAATGCCACCTCAACACCTGCCCGACCGGCGTCGCCACCCAAGACCCTGAACTGCGCAAGCGGTTCTCCGGCGAGCCCGAACACGTCATCAACTTTTTCACCTTCATCGCCCAGGAAGTGCGCGAGATTATGGCCGAATTGGGCTTCCATACCTTCAATGAGATGATCGGACGCATGGACCGGCTCGACACCGCCAAAGCGATCAACCACTGGAAGGCCAAGGGTCTGGATTTCACCCGCATCTTCGCCAAGCCCGATGTCGATCCCGATGTCGCGCTCTTCAACTGCGAGGTCCAGAACCACGGCCTCGACAAGGCCTTGGATAATGAGCTGATCAATCAGGCGCGCCCGGCCTTGGACGACAAGACCCCGGTCAAGATCGAAATGCCGGTCCGCAACATCAACCGCACTGTCGGCGCCATGCTGTCGGGTGAGATTGCCAACCGCTATGGCCATGCGGGCCTTGATGACGACACCATCCATATTCTCATGCAAGGAACCGCCGGCCAAAGCTTCGGCGGCTGGTTGGCGCGCGGCGTTACCCTGGAGCTTGCCGGCGACGCCAACGACTATGTCGGCAAAGGTCTTTCGGGCGGCCGCGTCATCATCTATCCGCAGGCCCAGAGCAGCCTCGTCCCCGAAGACAATATCATTGTCGGCAACACCGTGCTGTACGGCGCCATTGCCGGCGAATGTTATTTCCGTGGCGTCGCCGGTGAACGCTTCGCCGTGCGCAATTCCGGCGTTACCGCCATCGTCGAAGGCGTCGGCGATCATGGCTGCGAATACATGACCGGCGGCTGCGTCGTCGTGTTGGGCCAGATCGGCAGCAATTTCGCCGCCGGCATGTCGGGCGGCATCGCCTATGTGTTGGATGAAATCGGCGATTTCGAAAAGCGCTGCAACACGGCGATGGTCGATATCGAACGGATCACGCCGGACCAAGACGCCGACGGGCCCAATGACATAAACGACATCCTAGCCGATCCGCTGGGCAGTGATGAAGCCCGCCTGCGCTTCCTGATTGAGCGCCACGCCACGTTCACCCAAAGCCAACGGGCGCGGAAAATTCTTAATTCCTGGAATACCTATCTGCCCCAGTTTGTTAAGGTCATGCCCGTCGATTACCGGCGCGCGCTACTGGACGCTCAAGAAGCGGCCCAACAGGATCA
>PTLL01000040.1 GCA_002938315.1 Alphaproteobacteria bacterium MarineAlpha3_Bin2
CCGTAATTGCAGAGTAACAATCCCGGAAATCAGCCGGTTTCAAAAGCCTGAATAAGGGATGCAAAAACCTATTGGTATCGGCATGGGAAATGTCCGCTTTCCGCCCAAAAGCGGACATTTTGAGGGTAGTCGAGAAATGTCTGCTCTTTCTCATACTTTCCATGATAACCCCTAAAGGGTGTTATCTGGGCCAGCCCCTTGTATATTTTTGTGGGGAGGGTCTTTTCATGGTTCGTGTTTTCGTCGTCGTTTTATTGTTTGCCACTCTGGTTCTGCCTGTGCAGGCGGAAGAAGTCAAAATCAAGCATGGCGGCCTAACCCTTAACGCCAATCTCAATCTTGCCCCCGGTAAGTCCTTAGCCGACGGTGTTGTTTTGATGTTGCATGGCACCCTGGCCCACAAAGACATGGAAATCATGCGCGGGCTTCAGGATACGTTAATTGAGCGCAACATCTCCAACTTGGCCTTTAACCTCAGCTTCGCCCAGGACAACCGCCACGGCATGATAGATTGTTCCAAACCGCACCGGCATAAGGACACCAACGCGGTCAAGGAAATCGGACTGTGGGTGGACTGGCTAAAGGCCAAGGGAGCGGACGCAATCACGATTTTGGGACATTCACGGGGCGGCAACCAGGTGGCACGATATGTCGCTGACAAACCTGACGCCGCTATAAAACGCACAGTGCTGATTTCGCCGGGAACGTGGAAACCCGGAAAATCGGCCCGCAGTTACAAGAAAAGCTACAAAAAAGATTTAGCTCCACTACTGGAAAATGCGCGGGCCTTGGTCAAGGCCAGCAAGGGTGGCGAATTGATGGAAGGTGTTGATATACTTTACTGCCCGAACACCACTGTCGCCGCCGCCACCTTTGTTGATTATTACAACGAGTTACCAGACCGGGATACGCCGTCGGTAATCAAACGCATTAAGCTACCAGTATTGGCGGTAGTGGGTGACAAGGACCGAGTTGTCCCGAAGTTCGCAGGCCGCATGAAGGGGACGAAGCAAGCCAACGTGAAATTCGTGCTCGTCGAGGACGCTGGCCACTTCTTCCTTGACCTGTTCGGCGAAGACCTTGCAGATGCAGTTGCCGCTTTCGTCAGCGGCGGAAGTTCTTAGCCCGCCTACTATGAAGAACATTTTGACCGGCTAGAACAGACCCCATCCTTGGAATGTCCGCTTATGGCTATTAGCGGACATTCTGGGGACCGTTGATTTATGTCTGCTTACCCCCCGAAAGCGGACATTTGGTTCTCAGTCCGGGTCGATGGCCTTGATCAGGGCCGCATGGTCGAGATCGCCCATGCCGGCCTCGACGATCTTGTCATAGAGGCCGCGGTTGAGCGCCGTCGCCGGCAACGTGAATCCCAGTTCGGCGGCCAGCTCCAGGGCCTGATCCATGTCCTTGCGTTGGGTCACGCATTTGCCGCCGGGCTCGAACGAATCCTCGATCATGCGCAGCCCGTGGACTTCCAAAATGCGGGAATCGGCGAAGCCGCCCTTGAGCGCAGCGCGGACCCGGGCCGGGTCGGCGCCGGCCTTTTTCGCCAGGGTCAGGGCCTCGGCGACGGCGCCGATGTTGAGGCCGACAATGACTTGGTTGGCGGCCTTGGCGATCTGGCCGGTGCCAACGGCGCCGACATGGGTGGTGGATTGGCCCAACACGTCGAAAATTAGTGTCGCCCGCGCCAGGGCGTCGTCCGGGCCGCCGACCATGATCGTCAGCGAGCCGCCTTCGGCGCCGATGGTGCCGCCGGAAACCGGCGCGTCCATATAAACGCCGCCGGCGGACGTCACCGCCTTGGCGAAGCCACGCGTCGCGGTGACCTTGGTGGTGCTCATGTCTATGACCAGGGTGCCGTCTTTGATCCCGCTGACAATGCCGTTATTGTCCCCGGGCGTCCCTTGCACGATTTTTTCCACCGTCGCCGTGTCGGGCAGCGACAGGATCACGGTGCCGCCTTCGCCGACGGCCGCGGCGATTTCGGCGGGGGTCGCCGCCGCGCGCATGCCTTCGCCGGATAATTCCTCGACCACCGCTTGCGAGCGGTTGTGAATGAACATCGTCGCGCCGGCGGCGTGCAGGTTGCGGGCCATGGGTTTGCCCATCAGCCCCAAGCCGATGAAGCCGATGGTGCGTTCGTCTAAGGTGGTCATGGTCGTTATTCCTCTATTCGTGTTCGGCCAGAAAGGCGCGGGTCTCTGCGATGGCATCCTTTAAGCCTACTCTATGAATTTCCACATCCTCGGGAAAGGCCCCCAGCAGGCGGGTCGGCAGGCGGCTGTCCAGCATCACGAAGACGCCGCGATCATCGGCCCGGCGGATCAGGCGCCCGTAGGCCTGTTTCAGTTTGAGCCGGGTCAGCATGTCGTCATAGGCCGCCCCGCCGAAATGTTTTTTGCGCCGCCGGTGCAGGATGTTGGGTTGTGGCCACGGCACCCGATCGAAGACGATCAGCCGGAGCGCCCGGCCCGGCACATCGATCCCGTCCCGGACCGCGTCGGTCCCCAGAAGGCAGGAATTTTCTTCGGCCCGGAAGATATCCACCAAAGTACCGGTGTCCAACACATCCACATGCTGGCCTAGCAACGTCAATCCGGCTTCGTCCATGGGCTCTAATAGGCGCTCATGCACGGCCTTGAGGCGCGATATCGCCGTAAACAGCCCCAGCCCGCCGCCGCCGGCGGCCAGGAACAATTCCCGATAGGCCACCGCCAACGGGTCCGGGTCGTTGCGGTTGACGTCGCCGATGACCAGCACCTTGGTGTTGGCGGCGTAATCGAACGGTGACGCCTCCGCCGCCAGTTCCGGCGGCTTGGCCGTATGCAAGGCGCCGGTGCGCCGTTCCGCCGCCACCCAATCCTTTTCCTGATCGCCGGTGGCGTCGCGTAAGGTCGCCGACGTCACCAACACCCCATGGGACGGCGCAATCACGGTTTCGGCAAAGGGAATGGTCGAGTCGACCCAGTGACGGTGCAGGCCGATGTCGAAATCGCGGCCATCGATGCGGTCGACCCCGAACCAATCGACAAATTCGTCGGGGGTTTCTTCGCCCAGGGACTGCAACATGCGCCGCCAGGCGGAGATCTGTTGGCGGGCACGATGATCGAGGCTGCGGCACACGGCTTCGATACGGGTACGGGATTGGCTGTCCAGGGTCTCGGCCTCGGTATCCAACAACGCCGCCAGCGTCCCGATTAAGGTGCCCAGCGGTTTATTGAGTCGCGCCAGCGCCCCGTCTAGCTTTGCCGCCGCTTCCAGAAGCCCGTCCACCGGCGGGGTGGTTTCGGATTCCAGGCTATAGAACGCGCCGCTGTTGCCGTCGCGGGCGTAGACCTGGCTGCGGACCAGGGCGAGAAAGGCTTCGGTGGTTCCGGTTGTTGTCCCGGGCTCTCCCCCGGATTTACTACCCCCGAGGCGCTTGTGCCAATCCCTTCCCGGCAGGGCGCGGGTCGCCTTGAGCGCTTCATCCAGGGCTTCCTGGGCGTCCTCGTCACCCTCAATCAAGTCCTTGATGCGTTCGCGTAAGCCCCGAGACCGTGACCGGCTGCCTTCCTCCGCGCCAACCAGCCACCGTCGGAGCTCCGCCGTCTCGCGGCCGGTCAAATGAGCCGAAAAGGCGCTGTCGGCGGCGCCGAACAGGTGGTGGCCTTCATCGAAGACATAGCGCGTCGTGACGCCGTTTTCATCCCCAATGCCGCCGCCTAGGGCGGCCTGGATCATGACCAGGGCATGGTTGGCGACGACGATATCGGCGGTCTTGGCCCGGCGCACGGTATGTTCGACGAAGCAGCGACCGTAATGGCGGCACGCCGAATAGATGCATTCGCCCCGGGTGTCGGTGAGGTCCGTGGTCAACCCGGCGCCCATCAGGTCCTTGAGCCATGACGGAAAATCCCCGCCGACCATGTCGCCGTCCCGCGTCACCAAGGCCCACCGGGCCATCAACCCCAAGGCGGTCCAGCCCCCGCTTCCATGCACGTCGGCCCCGGTGGGTTGGCGGCCGAGGGCCTCGTCGAAGTTCAACAGGCAGAGATAGTTTTCCCGGCCCTTGCGAATGACGACGCGGTCGGCTTTTTCTTCCGGGTCGGGGAACAGCCGGTCCAGTTCCGCGTCCAATTGGCGTTGCAGGTTGCGGGTAAAGGTGCTGATCCAGACCGGGCCCTCATTCTTTTCGGCCCAGACGCTGGCCGGCGCGATATAGCCTAGCGTTTTGCCGACGCCGGTGCCGGCCTCGGCCAGTACCAGGGTGGGCTCACCGGGCTTTTCCGGCGGCTGAAAGGCGAGTGCCGAGGACAGCGCGTATTGGACCTGTTCCGGGCGTTTTTCCGCCGCGCCACCCACCAATTCGTCCAGGCGGTCTCGGGTTTCGGTGTCGTTGACGGGCTGGTTGCCGGGCAACGTTTCCGGTGCCTGGTCCTGCCATTCGTCGAGAAAATTCCACACGTGCATAGCGGTTTTCTTGGCCCCACCGCCGGCCTTGCCGCTTTGATCGCCAAGCGCCGCTAGCACGGCGTCCGCCCACGGCCAGCCGCCCAATTGCATCGCCTGGGCGATCGGCCCGGCGGTGGCGTCGCCCAACCCCCCGGCTCCCCCGGCGCGTTCTGACAATTCCGCCAGCAACACGCCTGCGGCGGCGAGCAGGGATTCGGCTTCTCTTTCCAGGGTGCCGGGCAGCGCCAGGCCCAGTGCCGCGGCGACGCCGCCGGGGGTCGGCAGCACGAAGCGGGCCGGCCGCACGAAGGCGAACAGTTCCAGGATATCAAGGGCGGGAAAAGCAGCCTCTCCGAGGCGCCGCGCCTGGGCCTTGGCGTGACAAACGATTGGCCTGGCCCCGGACCGGATACGCCCGGCGGTTTCGGCGTGGGACAAGGTTTCGATCTCGCCGTCGGGGCTGAGCCAGGCCGCCTGGCGGACGCCGGCGGCAACGGCGGGCACCTGGGGCAACAGCATTTTCGGCGGGGCGGAAGCAGATGACATGGGCGGCAGTATAGAAGTCAAAACCCTAGGACGCGATAGCCCGGAATCACCCAAAAACAGATACCGTTCCTAATGAAAATTTTGGCCATTTCGTGTATACTTCTTTCTTCGTCCGAGGCGGGTTTTAACTTTGGGAGGACCATCACAAGGTTTCGCCAACCTAGGGATGCATGGAGGTTAAAAAAATGACTCCGCCTGACCAGCCACCGCACATATTGACCTAAGATCAAATAGACCCGTTCTAAATGTTCGGGTGATGCTTAGAGCATCCTGCGAAACCCCGTCGCCCCCCTTCCTTAACCGGAGGACCCCGTGGCGGGGTTTCCTATTGTTCAGAGGGATTAATTGGTGCCGTAAACGGTGAAGCGTTTGAAGATGTAATCGCCGCCGCGGTTGACCATACGCAAGCCGTCGAAGTCGCCTTGAAAGCCCATGTCGGTGGCGGCCAGTATTTCCCTGCCGTCGATGGCAATGCGCATGGCGCCGTCCATGCGGCGCGTCCACTCCAGCTGGTGAAATTTCTTGTCTTCCAGGTTCACCGGTACCTGGGCACGGTCAATGGCGGAGGTCCCGCGCTGGGACACCCGCAACAGTTCCAGCCCGCCGCCCGGCGTGTAGGCCAGGGTATAGCCCGGGGCCCGGTCGCCGCCGCGGGGCACGCCCTGATAGGGTCCGATTTCGAGCCGCCCTTGCGCTGCCCAGGAGGAAAATTCGACTTCCATGGCGAAGGCGTTGGTCATCGTGAGCCGGGTTTGGGTGGCGGTGGGGTTGATGACGGTACCCGAGGTCCCGCCGCCCGCTTGACCGCCGCTAGAGCGGCCTTCCGGGTCGAGGGCCTGTTGCAGGATCTGGCCGAAGATGGCGCCGACGGCTTCCTTGCCGGAAAGCTGCCGTTGTTGGGGTGCGGCGGCTTCGGCCTTGACCGCGCTGCGCAGGCCCCGGCCGTTTTCCACCCAGTATTTTCCGGCGGTGACGGTCCAGGACGGGTTGCGGGTGAAGTCCCCGTCACCAAAATCGTCGTTCAAAAGCTGGATCCGCCACGGCCGGTCCGAACCTTGCGCCAAGCCCCTAAGATCGCGCAGGAATTGCGGGTCGGCGGCGCGGGCTTTCTCGGCATCGTCGACCAAGGCGTTGAGCCGGTCAACGAAATCCTGCAGCCGGGAATCGGCGGCCGCCTTGGCGGCTCCGGCCGGTTGGTCCGGGTTGTTCCAGGGTTGGTACTGCTACGCCGAAGCGACCCCAGGTAACAATGAGGGGATCAGCATGGCGGCGACAACAAGGGGGCCGATACCGTTATTCATCATCCGCCGAGACTAGCACAGGCACCGGCGGTTGGGCTACGTCGCGTAGCCCAAATTCGGCGCCAGCCAGCGTTCCGCCTCTTCGAGCGGAATCCCCCGGCGGTTGGCGTAGTCTTCGACCTGGTCGCGGCCGATGCGCCCGACGCCGAAATAGCGCGCGTCGGGGTGCGAGAAATAATACCCCGATACCGAGGACGCCGGCGTCATGGCGAAACTGTCGGTCAGCGTGATGCCGGCGTTTTTCTCCGCCCCCAGCAACGTGAACAAATCCCCTTTGCCGGTATGGTCGGGGCAGGCCGGATAGCCCGGCGCCGGGCGGATGCCCTGGTAGGCTTCGCGGATCAGGTCTTCGTTCTCAAGGGTTTCGTTTTCTGCGTAGGCCCAGAATTCCCGCCGCACCCGTTCATGCATACGCTCGGCAAAGGCCTCGGCAAGGCGGTCGGCGAGCGCCTTTAACAGAATCGCATTATAGTCGTCGTTGGCGGCCTCGAATTCGGTGACCTTCTCCTCGATGCCGATGCCGGCGGTGACGGCGAACCCACCCAGGTAATCGTCCGGCCCCCCCTCCTTCGGGGCGACGAAATCGGCGAGGCAGTGGTTCGGCTTGCCGGCCCTCTTTTTCATTTGCTGGCGCAGGAAATGCAAAGTGACGGCGGCATCGTTTCGTTCGTCGGAGGCATAAATTTCGACGTCGTCGTGGCCTATTCTGGCGGCCGGGAAAAAGCCGATGACGGCCTGGGCCTTCAGCCATTTTTCGGCAACGATACGCTCCAGCATGGAGCCGGCGTCGGAAAACAGGTCTCGTGCCGCCGACCCATAGGTTTCATCCTCCAGTATCGCCGGATAGACGCCCTTGAATTCCCAGGTCCGGAAAAACGGCGTCCAGTCGATATAGGGGACAAGATCGGCAAGGTCATAGTCATCGAAGACTTTAAGCCCCAGGAACGTCGGCTTCGGCGGCGTGTAGCCGGTCCAGTCGATGTCGGCGCCCGCCGCCCGCGCGTCGGCAATGGTCGCCTGAGATTTGGCCTCCTGGCGGGCTTCGAAGTTGGCGCGGACATCTTCGTATTCCTTGGCCACTTCTTCGACGAAACCATCCTTGAGGGTCTTGCTGAGCAGTTTCGACACCACGCCGACGGCGCGCGACGCGTCCAGCACGTGGATCACGGGGGGGTCGTAATTGGGGGCGATCTTGACCGCGGTGTGGACCTTCGACGTGGTCGCGCCGCCGATCAGCAGGGGTATCGTAAACTCTTCGCGCTGCATTTCTGCGGCAACATGGGCCATTTCCTCCAGGCTCGGCGTGATCAGCCCCGACAGCCCGATGATGTCGGCGTTTTCGCGCTTGGCGGTGGCGATGATATCGGCATAGGGCACCATGACGCCGAGATCGACGATGTCATAGTTGTTACATTGCAGGACCACACCGACGATGTTCTTACCGATGTCGTGGACATCGCCCTTGACCGTCGCGGTGACGATTTTGCCGTTGGACCGGGTTTCGGCGTTGGGGTCCTGGCCGGCTTCGATGAAGGGCAGCAGATAGGCGACTGCCTGTTTCATGACCCGCGCGCTTTTGACCACCTGGGGCAGGAACATCTGCCCCGACCCGAACAGGTCGCCGACCACGTTCATGCCGTCCATCAACGGCCCTTCGATGACGTCGATGGGCTCCTTGGCTTCCAGGCGGGCTTCTTCGGTGTCTTCGATGATGTAATCGGTGACGCCCTTGACCAGCGAATGGGTCAGCCGCTCGCCGACGGTGCCGTCGCGCCATTCCAGGTTGTCGGGGGATTCCCGAACTTGTCCCTTGGCCTGATCGGCGACGGCCAACAGCCGTTCGGTGCCATCTGCGCGGCGATTAAACACCACATCTTCGATGCGGTCGCGCAAGTCTTCGGGTAGTTCGCCATAGACCGCCAACTGGCCAGCGTTGACGATGGCCATGTCGAGGCCGGCCCGGGTGGCGTGGTACAGGAACACCGAATGCATGGCGTCACGCATGGGGTTATTGCCCCGGAACGAGAAAGACATGTTGCTCAGGCCGCCGGACGTCAGCGCATGGGGCAGGGTCTTTTTGATCTCGGCGACGGCTTCGATGTAGTGCTTGGAGAAATTGTTGTGGTCCTCGATGCCGGTGGCGATGGGGAAGATATTGGCGTCGAAGATGATGTCTTCGGGATGAAAGCCGACGGTCTCCGTGAGCACCTTGTAGCTACGCCGACAGATCGACACCATGCGCTCATAATTGTCGGCCTGGCCGTTTTCATCGAAGGCCATGACCACCACGGCGGCGCCATAGCGTAACACTTCCCGGGCTTGTTCAATGAACGGGCCTTCGCCTTCCTTGAGGCTGATGGAATTGACGACGCCCTTGCCTTGCAGGCATTTCAGGCCTGCCTGGATGATCGAAAACTTGGACGAATCGAGCATCACCGGTACCCGGGAAATATCCGGCTCGGCGGCGATCAGGTTGACGAAGGTGGTCATCGCGGCTTCGCCGTCCAACAGCGCATCATCCATGTTGATGTCGATGATCTGGGCGCCGCCGTCGACCTGGTCGCGGGCGATATCCAGGGCTTTGTTGAATTCGCCTTCGCGGATCAAGTCGGCAAATCGGGCCGATCCCGACACGTTGGTGCGCTCCCCGACATTAACGAAGCCGGTGACGCCGCCGAAGTTCAGCGGCTCCAGCCCCGAAAGCCGACAATGGGGGGGGTTGTCGGGAATGGGCCTGGGCGTGATGCCGTCGACGGCGGCGGCAATGGCGCGGATATGGTCCGGCGTCGTCCCGCAGCAGCCGCCGACGATATTGACGAAGCCGCTACGGGCGAATTCGCCCAGGTGTTCGGCCATGTGTTCCGGGGTGTCATCATAGCCGCCGAATTCATTGGGCAGCCCGGCATTGGGGTAGACGCTGATGTTGACCCCGGCCACCGTTGCGATTTCCTGAATGTGTGGGCGCAACTCTTCGACGCCCAACGCGCAATTGAACCCGACGCTGACCGGCCGGGCGTGGGCGATGGCGTTCCAGAAGGCTTCCGGGGTCTGGCCCGACAAGGTTCGCCCGGACGCATCGGTGATGGTACCCGATATCATCAACGGCAAACGGATATCATGGTCATCGAAATATTTTAGCGTTGCGTAGATGGCGGCCTTGGAATTCAAGGTGTCGAAGATGGTTTCGATCAGCAACAGATCAACCCCGCCGTCGACCAGGCCTTGAAGGGCGTCGGTGTAGGCGGCAACCAGATCATCGAAGGTGATGTTGCGGAAGCCCGGATCATTGACGTCCGGCGACATCGACGCGGTGCGGTTGGTCGGCCCCAGCACGCCGGCGACGAAGCGCGGCTTGTCAGGCGTGTTGGCGGTGGTTTCATCGGCGGCGGCGCGGGCCAGTTTGGCGGCCTCGAAGTTGAGGTCGCCGACGATGTCCTCAAGCCCGTAATCGGCTTGCGAGATGGATGTCGAATTGAAGGTATTGGTGCAGAGAATGTCGGCGCCGGCCTCCAGGAAGCCTAGGTGGATAGCCTTGATGATGTCGGGCTGGGTCAGCGCCAGCAGGTCGTTGTTACCCTTGAGGTCCGAGGCATGATCGGCGAAGCGCTGGCCACGGAAATCGGCTTCGTCCAGGTCTTCGGCCTGGATCATCGTGCCCATGGCGCCGTCCAGCACCAGGATCCGTTGGCGGAATAAGTCTTTGATGGCGGCAGTCATGGGCTCTCTTAGGCCTCTCTTTTTTCGCGGACGCCGAGGATATGGCAGATGGCGTAGACCAAATCGGCCCGGTTCATGGTGTAGAAATGGAAATCGGTAATGCCTTCGGTATGCAGCGCCCGGCATTGTTCGGCGGCAACCCCGGCGGCAACCAATTTGCGGGTTTGTGGGTCGTCATCCAGCCCGTCGAAAAGATCGGCCATCCAGTGGGGTACTTTGGTCCCGCACTTGTCGCTGAATTCGGCGACCCGGGTGAAATTGGTGACCGGCAGGATGCCGGGAATGATGGGCACCGTGATCCCGGCCGCCCGCGCCCGTTCCAAGAACTTGAGGTAGACATCGGTGTCGAAGAAGAACTGGGTAATGGCCTCGGACGCACCGGCGTCGATCTTGCGCTTGAGGTTGTCCAGGTCGGCCTCGGCGCCGGTGGCCTCGGGGTGGGTTTCCGGATAGGCGGCGACGCTGATGTTGAAATCGGCGATGTTTTTCAGGCCGGCGACCAAATCAGACGCATAGGCATACCCGCCGGGGTGGGGCTGATAGGGGCCGCCGCCTTCCGCCGGATCGCCGCGCAGCGCGACGATATGTTTGACGCCGGCGTCCCAATAGCTGCGCGCGATGTCGTCGATCTCATCGGTGGTCGCACCGACGCAAGTCAGATGCGCCGCCGGTTCCAGGTCGGTTTCATGGCGCAACCGGTAAACGGTGGCGTGGGTTCGCTCCCGCGTCGAGCCGCCGGCGCCGTAGGTCACCGACACATAAGACGGCTTCAAGGGGGACAGACGTTGAATGCTGTTCCAAAGAGTCTCATTGGCTTTTTCCGTATTCGGCGGGAAAAATTCGAACGATACCCGGACGTCGTTGGGCAGCGGCGACGCGATGGCGAGAGGGGCGTTCCTGTTCATGGCGTTGTGTCCGTTTGGGGCTTTTCGGCCATCCACAGGACGACCGTTAACGGGTCGCCGGCAAGGCTAATGGTGTCTTTAAGGGTTAATCGGTTGCGCCTGAAAAAGGATTTGATTTCATCCCCGTCGAAGCCCAGGCGCCGGTGTTCGTGATCTTCGCGCAGGCTTTCCAACCCGTGGGGGGCAAAATCGGCGATTAAAAGAAACCCGCCGGGCGCCAGCACCCGTGCCGCCTCGGCGATGGCACGGTCTGGTTCGTTTAGGAAATGCAGGACTTGATGAATGGTGATGGCGTCGAAATCGCCGCTGCCGAACGGGAGTTGATAAAGATCCCCCTGGCGTACCTGGCAGTTGGCGCAACCCGCCTTTTCCAGTTTATCGCGGGCCACGGTCAGCATTTCATGGGACAGATCAATGCCGGTGCCGCGCCGGGCGCGGGATGAAAATACCTCCAGCATCCGCCCCGTGCCGGTGCCGAGATCGAGCAGGTTTTTGATACCTGTTGCCGGCAACAATTTCCCGATGGCGTTTTCCACCTTGGCGTCATCAACATGAAGCGAGCGCAGTTGATCCCACCGTTCGGCGTTGTCACGGAAATACGCCTCTGCCTTCTCGGCGCGAGCGGTTTTTACGTCGGTCAGGCGTTCACGGTCTTGGGCCAAAATCCCGTCCCGGTTGTCGCTTTGGGGCAGCAGGGCATTCAGGTGCCGGGCGACTTCCGCCCCCGGCCCGTCATCGGCCAACCGGTGAAAAGCCCAGCTTCCTTCGCGGTGGCGAACCAGCAGACCGGCCTCGGTGAGTAGCTTCAAATGACGGGAAATACGGGGCTGGCTTTGGCCCAGGGTGCGGACCAGTTCGCTGACCGTTAACTCGCCATGAGACGCGAGCGCCAAGATGCGCAGCCGCGTCGGTTCCGCCGCCGCGCGTAACGCCGCCAACAGGTCATCCATGGAACTGTCCGGCGGGAGATGATCCCCGAGCATTTCGGCTTGCATGGCCGTATCCGTTGTTAGGTTAATTCCGTATTCATTTAAAGACATAAACATATCCTTATATAAAATCAACAGGTAAGTTGTTAACCAAATTACAATCTATATTTTGTGTATTGGGGGTTGCTGTACCTCAATAGGTGGTGGTATATCGATTCGAAGGTAAAAACGCTGTCTTATCAAAGGGCTCACTGGGGAGCCGGGTGTTTTGCCGTAAGGGGATGTTTCTGGGCGCATGGGTGGGGTTTCCGGCCAACAGGGCGGTCTTCGCGGTCAACCGGGGGCTCGACGCGGCGTTTTTGAAACCGGTGGCGATGGCCTACCGGGATATGACCCCGCAATTCTTTCAGGACCGGATCAATGACGCGCTCGACAACCTGCGCGCTCCGGTGATTTTGTTTAACGATGTCCTGCAGGGCGAACTGGAACGCGCCGTCGCCACCGTCATCCGGTTCCTGATCAATTCCAGCCTCGGCCTATTGGGGCTCAACGATATTGCCACCGATATGGGGATCGAAGGCCATGACGAGGACTTCGGCCAAACATTGGCGGTGTGGGGCATTCCGGAAGGACCGTATGTGGTGCTGCCATTGTTTGGGCCATCAAACCCGCGTGACGCCATCGGCATGGTCGTCGATTTCCTGATCGATCCCTTCAATACCTGGGCCGGTAACACCGATAGGAATTATGCCGTATATTCCCGATCTGCCGCCCGTGCCGTCGATCTCAGGGCCACCCATTTGGAGACCTTGAACGAACTTGAGAAATCTTCACTTGATTTTTATGCTTCTATCCGCAGTCTCTACCTTCAACGCCGTATCAACGAAATCAGCAACGGCGATCCGTCGGCCAATTGGCCGGCTCCCGGGATCGGCCAAGGGCCGTACCGGGAGACGAAACTCAAAACCCAAGAGGCTTTTCGGACCCAATAATCATGCTGGATCACAATCGTACCCAGGCGGCCCTGAAGGGGCTTGTCTTCATTTTTGTTCTTATCCTGCCGCTCGGGCTTGCCCCACCAAGCGTCGCCGCCGAAACCCAGGAAATGGCGGGATCGTTTATCCGGTCGCTGGCCGATCAGGCGATAAAATCGCTGACCCAGAAGGATACCCCCCGCGACGTCAAAATTAAGCGGTTCCGGACATTGTTTAATGACAGCTTTGCCGTCCGCAGCATCGGCCGGTTCGTTCTCGGCCGTAGTTGGCGGAAAGCTTCCAAGGAGGAGCAGACGGAATACCTGAAGCTGTTCGAAGACCTGATGGTGGTGTCCTATGTCGACCGGTTTTCACGGTATGCCGGTGATGTCCTGGTTATCACCCGCACCCGGGCCGAAAACCCCAGAAACACCACCGTCTTTACGAAAGTAAAAACGAGTAGTACCGGCAAGCCGGCCAAAGTGCTGTGGCGGGTCGGTAGCCGTGGCAAAATTATGAAAATCGTAGACGTGATTGTCGAGGGCGTCTCCATGAGCCAGACTCTGCGGTCCGAATTCAGCTCCATCGTCCGCCAAAAAGGCGGCAAGGTGTCGGGGCTGATCGAGGAACTGCGTAAAAAAACGAAATCCTTGAAGGCGTCGGGTCAATAAGTCCCGGCTATGCCAGGGAAGGCGCCGCCGCCAACCGATTCCCAGCAGCTGACGCTGCAACAGGCCTTTGACCTTGCCGTCCAACGCCAAAACGCCGGAGACCTCGCCGAGGCGGAAAACCTGTAACGGCAAATCGTTGAGATCAATCCCGTTCTACCGGAGGTCCATTTCAATTTGGGCTTGGTGCTGAAGGGACTGGACCAGCCGTCTGACGCCGCCTTGAGCTATCGAAAGGCGGTGGCACTGAAGCCTGATTACCCCGAAGCGTTGAGCAACCTGGGCAACATTCTGCTGGACAGGGGCGATCCCGGCGACGCCATCGAATGCTTCGAAAAGGCGCTGTCCCTGAAACCCGATTTTGCCGAGGCCCACAATAATTTGGGCAAGGCGCAGATGGATATAGGGTCCCATGGCGCGGCCGAAGCCAGTTTTTCCAAGGCGCTGTCCTTAAGGGCCGGTTACGACAATGCCGAATACAATCGGTCGCTTTTGTTGTTGTTGCGCGGCGATTTCCCCGGGGGCTGGGCGGGATACCAAAAACGGTTGGTGGAAGGCTCCCCCCTCGCCCTGCCGGACCGGGGGTTTCGCCAACCGCTTTGGGACGGGTCGGACTTATCGGGCAAAAGGATATTGCTGTATGAAGAACAAGGCGTTGGCGACAGCATTCAATTCATCCGCTATGCCAAGACCCTTTCCGACAAGGGCGCGCATGTCATCGTCGAATGTCAGCCGGACCTGAAAGCACTTTTGGCGACGGCGCCGGGGGATAAGGCGGTGTTTTTGCCGCCCCAACCGATGCCGGGCTTCGACGTCCATACGCCGTTGCTGAGCCTGCCCTATCTTTGCGGCGCCGACATGGACAGCCTTCCCGCTGACGTCCCTTATCTATCCGGAGAAGGGGGCTGGGACCTGCCGGTACCGGGCGACATCAACATTGGCCTGGTCTGGGCGGGGAATCCTGATCATAAGAATGATCGCAACCGGTCCATCGATGTGGCCCGTTTTAAGCCCTTGTTGGGCGTTATGGACACCCGGTTTTACGGCCTCCAGGTCGGCGCCGCCCCCCAGGATCCGGCCAAGGCCGGCATCGGCGAGGGCATCACCGACCTGAGTCCGCGGCTGGTGGATTACGCTGAGACGGCGGCGGCCATTGCGGCGCTGGATTTGGTGATTTCCGTCGATACCTCCGTCGCCCACTTGGCCGGTGCCATGGCAACACCGGTCTGGCTGTTGCTGCCGAAAGTGCCGGATTTCCGCTGGATGCTGGACCGCGACGACAGCCCCGGGTACCCGACCATGCGGTTGTTCCGCCAGCCGGAACAAGGAGACTGGGACAGCGTGTTCGAAGCGGTCGCGGCGCGCCTAAAGACCGGCCGGGGCGGGTTTTAACCCCGCTTCAGCGGTTTGTATTTGATCCGGTGGGGCTGGTCGGCGTCGGTGCCGAGGCGGCGGTGGCGGTCGGCTTCGTAGTCCTGGTAATTGCCTTCGAACCATTCCATATGGCTGTCGCCCTCAAACGCCAGGATATGGGTGGCCAGGCGGTCAAGGAACCAGCGGTCATGGCTGATGACCAGGACGCAACCGGCGAACTCGACGATGGCGTCTTCGAGCGCGCGCAGCGTTTCCACATCCAGATCATTGGTCGGCTCATCCAGCAACAGCACGTTGGCTTCCGATTTCAACATTTTCGCCAGGTGCACCCGGTTGCGTTCGCCGCCGGATAGCTGGCCGACGCTTTTCTGTTGATCGGCGCCCTTGAAATTGAACTGGGCGACATAGGCGCGGCTTTGAATGGTCCGTTTGCCGACCTGGATGTCGTCGTGTCCGCCGGAGATTTCCTGCCACACGTTATTCTTATCATCCAGACTGTCGCGGGACTGGTCTACATACCCCAGCGCCACGGTTTCGCCGATGCGAAGGCTGCCGCCGTCCGGTTGTTCCGAACCGGTGATCATCCGGAATAACGTCGTCTTGCCGGCGCCGTTGGGGCCGATGATGCCGACGATGGCGCCCGGTGGCATCAGGAAATCCAGGTCATCCATCAGCAATTTATCGCCATACGCCTTGGCGACTCCTTTCGCCTCGATCACCAGGCCGCCGAGCCGGGGCCCCGGCGGGATGACGATTTGCGCCTTGCCGGTGCGTTGTTCCTGGGACTTGGCCAACAGGTCTTCATAAGCCGTGATCCGGGCCCGGGATTTGGTTTGCCGAGCGCGGGGCGATGACCGGATCCATTCCAGTTCGTGTTTCAGGGTGCGTTGGCGGGCCGATTCCTCGCGTGATTCCTGGCCCAGCCGCTTTTCCTTTTGTTCCAGCCACGAAGAATAGTTGCCTTCGTAGGGAATGCCCTGGCCGCGGTCCAGTTCCAGGATCCAGCCGGTGACGTTATCCAGGAAATACCGGTCATGGGTGACGATCATGACGGTGCCTTTGTATTCTTCCAGGTAGTGTTCCAGCCACGCCACCGATTCCGCATCCAGGTGGTTGGTCGGTTCATCCAGCAACAGGATTTCCGGTTTTTCCAGCAGCAGGCGGCACAGCGCCACGCGCCGCCGCTCGCCGCCCGATAGCGTGGAGACGTCGGCATCGCCGGGCGGGCAACGCAGCGCATCCATGGCGATTTCGATGGTGCGCTCCAACTCCCAGCCGTCGGCGGCGTCGATTTTTTCCTGCAATTCGCCCTGTTCGGCGAGCAGCGCCGTCATTTCGTCGTCGTCCATGGGTTCCGCGAAGCGGGCGGAAATCTCGTTGAATTTGTCCAGCAAATCCTTGATCTCGCCGAGGCCCTCCATGGCGTTGCCCAAGACGTCCTTGTTGGGGTCCAGGTCCGGCTCCTGTTCCAGGTAGCCGACGCGCACACCTTCCGCGGCCCAGGCCTCGCCGCCGAATTCCTTGTCCTTGCCGGCCATGATTTTCAACAACGTCGATTTACCGGCGCCGTTGACGCCCAACACGCCGATTTTGACGTCGGGCAGAAACGACAGGGTGATGCCTTTCAGGATATCTCGTCCGCCGGGGAACGACTTGGTCAGGTTCTTCATTACATAGGAGTATTTATAGGCCGCCATGGTGGTCTCCGAATGGGTTTAGATTTTGGAATCCGGGGAGTGTGATTCCGGGGGATTGGGCGGAGTGATACCCCACCGGCGCGGCCTTCGCAACGCGAAGCTGCACCCGTGCGCCGTCTGGCGAGGTTGGTGTTAATAGGGCTTGGGGCGGCGCTGCTGGCGGTGGTCTGGGGCGCGTGGTTTTTTTGGGCGCCGGCTGACTGGGCGGAACTTTATGGCTCGTCGCCACGGGACCGTTTTCGCCGATCCCAGGCGGTGATGGCGAGGATGAAGCAGACCACGGCGAGGATGAAAAGCACCCACTGGATGAAGTGCTGGTCGGGCACTTTGATGTTGAGCGTCTCGGCGGCAACGGCAAAGACGACGCCGAGCACGCTCCAGAACCACCACCGCTGCAACATCCCCTGCCTCCTAACGCGTGGGTAAGTGAGATTTGGAGTATACTACTTTGCTGGGGTAGTTTCCGCCCCGGGTTGTCGCCTCTTGCCGTCAAACGTAAGGTCCGTTATTTGCCTGAAAGCCACCGTCAAACGGCAAGCGCCGGCGCCGATTTCAAGCAAGATGCAGACTAACGGGCGGGGGTTACTGGTCCGGGGCTTCTTCGCCCTTGCGCCAGCGGTCCAGCCGATAGGGATCCTTGGGCGGAGGGCTCGACAGGTCCCTGCCCACAATCTCGGATGCCAGCCACAAAGCCAAAATTAGCAGACACAAGCTAAACAAGTACGTCATGTCCATGATTATACACGAAACCATGACGCCCGTCAGGACGAAAGCCTAAGACATGATCAGGCCTCGCCTTGACGGCATCCGCCAAACAGATATTAAATATCGGCATGAAAGGCCTACTATCAGCTATCTCCGGCTTTTTCCTCAAACCCGGCTTTGACGCCGCCAGGAAAGCCGCCGAGCAGGGCAACCCCCTGTCGCAATTCAACCTCGGCTTGATGTACTACAAAGGCCGGGCCGTGAGGCAGAACTACACGGAGGCGGTGAAGTGGTGGCGGCTGTCCGCCGAGAAAGGCTTCGCCGAAGCCCTCAACAACCTCGGTATGATGTACGGCAACGGCGATGGCGTTGCGCAGGACCATGTGGAGGCGCACAAGTGGTTCGACCTCGCGGCCGCGCACCACCCGCGAGGCCGGAAACGCCGTAAATCCGTACGTGACCGCGATTTCCTCGTTAAGAGAATGACCTCCGCCCAGGTTGCGGAGGCAGAGCGGCTGGCCCGCGAATGGACGGCGGCGTTCGAGAAGCGGCAGATGACGTAACGATGGAGAAGCATCAGAAAGAGGCTTCCGCAGCAGACGTTCGCGATGCCTTTGCAGGGGGCCATCCGCCGCTTCATCCCTGCCCCAGGGTATTTTGGGTTGACAGAGCGAACCGGAAAAGGTCGTTTAACCAGTCTTAAAAAATCAACCGTGGCCGGCAGGGGCATTTTTCGATGGCGCTGCCGGCTTTATTATTGAATTTCGGAGAACAACAAATGACCGAAGAAACCAAAAAGCTTAAAATTCCCTCGGTGGTTTATATCGTAGCCGCGTTCGCGGTTTTGATTGCTATCGGAATTGCAACCAGCTAGGCGACGAAGCTTAAACAAATAAACCGGCGGCGGATTTTTCCTGCCGCCGTTTTTATTTGCTTTATCTATCCTTGGCCCGGCGATTGCGCCCGTGTGGCCGTCGGTGTCGGTGACGGTAGCGCTCGACGCGTTGTTGTATTCCATCCTTTGGGTGGCCTCGCGCAAGGTCGTGGCCATCGGCACCGCCAGGGGCACGTCGCGCATGGCGTCCCTGACCAGCATGCTGAAGATGGCGGTTCGGGATTCCACGCTTGCTCCGTTATATCAGTACCGGCCCTTATGGGTAGGGTATTGGGGTAACAACATATCACATTTTCGCGATCAATTACGGACCTCGGTGTCGGCGGTTTGGGGCGCACATCCCGCTCATCCACACTTGGGGATATCTTAAGAAAGGTTAATGTCAATAGAAATTTATAGGTTATTCACCGCCTAAGGGCTTCAATTGTTGTACCCGAGTAGTCAAATATGGTAGTAAGTCTGCAACTCTGATTCGGAGCGATTCGGTTCCAGAGAATCGGAGGAAGCACAGGCGATAAGGTTGGGGGAAACGTCGATTCTGTTTTTTTAGTCGCCTAATTCTGGGGGTTGCGTGGGATGGTCTCGCGGAACCCTTTGATTTGCGTCTTTTGAAAGATCCGGTCTTGACCGAGTCGTTCTGCTGGGACCGGCAGAAATAGGACAGAAAGGGGAGATTAGTCTTGGAAGCTAAAATTATCTGGTTGTTCATTTTTGTGGTGCTCTATTGGGTCTACTGTATTTATTGGGGCTGGCGGAGTGCACAAATGGCAAAAACAGCCAGCGATTACTTTATCGCTGGCCGTAGGTTATCCATGTGGGTGTTTATCCTGGCGGCCACCGCCACATCGTTCTCGGGCTGGACCTTCATGGGCCATCCGGGTCTGGTGTATCGCGATGGGTTCCAGTATGCCTATGCATCCTTCTACACCATCACCATTCCGTTCACCGGAGTCATCTTTCTGAAGCGCCAGTGGATGCTGGGCAAACGCTTCGGGTTCGTGACCCCGGGCGAGATGCTGGGCACCTATTTCCAGGGTGACTTCATCCGCATCTTGACGGTGGTCGTGGCTCTTCTGTACTCCATTCCGTATCTTGGCGTGCAGTTAGGTGCTTCCGGGTATCTGTTCAACGTCATCACGGTGACCGATGGCTTCCCGGACGGTATGTTCACCCAAAACGTCGGCATGTGGATTCTGTCGATCGTGGTGTTCATCTATGTTGCAGCTGGGGGTCTGCGCGCCGTGGCTTATGTGGACACCCTGCAGTGCGTTCTGCTTGCCTTGGGCATCATCATCTACGGCTCCATCGCGCTTAACGCGGTTGGCGGTTGGGATGCGATGCAGGAGGGTCTGGCCAAACTTGCGGCGTCCGACGTCGGCAAATGGGGCACGACCAAAGGCTATGGCGGCGGCGACTATAATGCCTACTTCGCCATCCCCGGCGTCATTCAATGGACGGCGGGCCTTGGTAAAGAGACCCCGGTCGGCGGACTTTGGACCGGCATCATGTGCCTGACCTATATGTTTGCGCTGATGGGCATTCAATCGGCTCCGGCGTTCACCATGTGGTCGTTCTCAAACACCGACCCCCGGCCGTTCGCGCCGCAGCAGGTCTGGGCCTCTTCCTTAGGGATCGGGTTCATCCTGTTCTTCTTCACGGCGTTCACGG
>PTLL01000041.1 GCA_002938315.1 Alphaproteobacteria bacterium MarineAlpha3_Bin2
ACGCCGCTTAATATCTTGAACCAGATGAGCCGGATCCTCCTTTAGATCAGGCCGCTGATTGTTCCAATTTATATGACGACGGACAGAACCGGGTACTAGAGGACCAATTGGACAAGAGATGGACCAGACCCGTTTCATGCCGCCCCCCTGCCGACGCCTGGTCGCGGTAACACTTGCCCCGGTGCAACAATGATCCCGACGGGACAACACCACGTTCTCGCCATGATCTTGATGGCGGCTGCCGTCACCCTCAATGCGACCAAGGACGGACTGGTTAAGATGATGGCGGGTGCGTTCTCGCCGTTGCTGATCCTATGGGTACAATTCGCGGTAACGCTGATTGCAATTCTGCCCTTTATCGTGCCCCGCCAAGGATGGCGGGCGCTGCTGCCACGGCCATTGGGGCCTCAAATTCTCAGGGGGTTGTTCCTGGCCTGCGGCGTCGGCCTGTTCTACTGGTCGGTACGCTTTATCCCCCTTGCCGATGCGACGGCCATGGTGCTGGTCGGGCCCTTGGTGGTAACGGCGTTATCCCCGCTTATTTTGGGCGAACGGGTGGGTGTCCGCCGATGGACGGCGGTCGTCATCGGCTTTATCGGCGTTTTAATCATTCTGCGGCCCGACTTCTCCGGAGATCGATTTGGCCATTTTGTGGCCCTTGGCGCCGGCACGTCCATAGGGCTCTTTTACATTTTCAATCGCCTGCTGGCGCAGGCCTCGCCACCAATGACGGCGGTGGCCAACGCCGTCATCGTCGGGACGGTGGTGTTGGCCCCGACGGTACCGTTTGTCTGGACACCCCCTCTCGCCGAAGACGCGATGGTCATCGCCGCGTTCTTGTGCATTTCCACCCTTGGCCAGTTTTGCATGATCACGTCGTTTCGCTTTGCGCCGGCATCCATCGTGGCGCCGGTGGTCTACTTCCAGATTGTCGCCGCGACCGTGTTCGGCCTCATTGTTTTTGACGCATTCCCAGATGCCATCACGTGGATTGGCATCGCCATCGTCGTCGGTGCCGGGGTCTATATCGGTGTCCGGGAAGCCCGGTAACCCGCCTTTTTTAACCCTGACCACCACCCCAGGCCGGCGAATAGGGAGGACCCCTATCCTAGAACCGGGGCCTGTTTTGGTAGTATCCTTGTGGGGAGGTGTAAGGAGGGGAGATGCGAAAAGGAATTATTGCTGCCGCCCTGATTGTGGTGTTGGTCAGTGGGCCGGTGTCGGCGGAAGACTGGCAGTGTATCGAAGAACAATCGCCCGGCGATTTTTCACCGGGCCCTCTCCTTGGATTGGCTGTTTCCTCAAGCCAATGTGATCCTCATCAGGCGGCGGCGCTGACCCGCACCCCGGCCCCTTCCAGAACCATCACCTTGTTCAGCAGTTTGACGCACGCGTAGACCGCCTCGATGGCGGGTGCCGGGGTCTCAGTCAAATTACCGAGTTCCAGAATGGCGCCGATCAAGGCTTCGGTTTCCAAGGAACGCCCGGATTCCACATCCTGGAGCATCGACGTCTTGTGCGCACCAACCCCTTCGGCGCCGGCGATGCGTTTTTCGATGGTATGGCGGAAGGTAATGCCGAGCTTCTCGGCGATGGCCTGCGCCTCGGTCATCATGGTTTCGGCTAATTTCCGGGTTTCCGCAAATTGACAGATATCGACCAGGGTCGCATGGGTCAAGGCGCTGATCGGGTTAAAAGAAAGATTTCCCCACGCCTTGAGCCAGATTTCAGAACGGATATCGTCGAGAACACGGGACCGGAACCCGGCGTTTTCCAAAGTATCCTTCAGCTTTTGCACCCGCGCCGATTCCGACCCATCCAATTCACCGATGGGGAAGCGGTCGCCTTCGACATGGCGGATGACGCCGGGTTCGATGACGGCGGCAGCCGGATAGACGACGCAACCGATGATTTTGTCGGCGTCGATGTTCTTGGTCAAAATCCGGTCCGGGTCGAGGGAATCCAGGGGGTGGCCATCGAATTCACCGCCGTGCTTATGGAAATACCACCAGGGAATACCGTTTTGGACGGTGACGATCATGGTCTCCGGCCCGGTAATAAGGGAAATTTCTTTTGCTACCTGATCCAGATAATGCGCCTTTAGGCCAAGAATAATCAGATCCTGTTCGCCGGCCTCTTCCAGGTTGTCGGTGGCCTTGGCGACTTCGGCGACGTATTCGGTGCCGTCTTCCCAGATCAGCTTCAAGCCATTTTCCTTGATCGCCTCGAGGTGCGCGCCTTGGTCAATGACGGTGACTTCTTCACCGCTGAGCGCCAGTTTAGCCCCCATGAGGCCGCCGATGGCACCGGCGCCGACAATACAAACCCTCATTTTTCTCCTCCTCCCTCTGAATTATTCGAACACATTGGCCAATGTGCCGATGCCGTCGATGGTAATTTCTATGGTGTTGGACTTTTCCTTCATGGCGCCGACGCCGACGGACGTTCCGCAGGCGATGACGTCACCGGGCATCAGCGTCATATCGTGAGAGACCAAGCTGACGAGATGAGCCGGCTGGAAGATCATGTCGGCGACCGGATAATTCTGCCGCTCATCGCCATTAAGCACCGTTTTCACCTCCAGCGACGCCGGCTCCAGCCCGGTCGCGATAACGGGGCCATAAACGCCGAAGGTATCAAAGCTTTTGGCCCGGACCCATTGGGCGAAGGTCTTGTCCTTGCTGATCAGTTCTGCCGCGGTCACGTCGTTGATGCAGGTGTATCCGAAGATAAAGCCCTCGGCGTCGGCCTCGGATACATTCTTGCATTGCTTGCCGATGACAATACCCAACTCGCCTTCATAAACGACCTTGCCGTCATAAGACTTAGGCCGTTGGATGAGTTCATCCGGGCCGAGAAACGAGTTGTTGGCCTTGAGAAAATAAAGCGGCTCGTCGGGCTCTGGCATGTCCATCTTGGCGGCCAGAGCATGGAAATTGTTCCAAAGCGCCACCATCTTGGACGGCTCGCATGGCGCCAATAGCTTCACATCGCCAAGCGCCAAGGATTCCCCGGTGGCGTTCGGGGTGGCGAACATATCGCCTTCGTGTACGGAAATGATATCGGCTTCAACGGTACCGAAACCTGTATTTCCCTGGTGATCGTAACGTGCCCAAAGTGTCATATACCAACCCCTCCCTTTTAGGTGAGCCTCCCTGTTGGTTTTGTGGGTAAATCCTCTTATTCAGTATACGTGGTATACAACAAAGATCACTTTGAAATTAAAAAAATCAATTACATTAAATTTCAGGTCTTAGCGCTTGTTCGGCCCGCCTATTGACTTATCGCTAAATCGAGCCAAATCTTTACCTAAGATGCCGGAAGGGCTTTGTTGAAGCCTTCTTTCAGCGTCCGGTGGGGGTGCCGAATGGTCGGGCTCTTGCCGAGATCCGTACTCGCTCAACGTCAATGAGGAGGACGCCAATGCCGCGTATGTCCGTTTTTAACAGCCCCCTTTTATTGGGCTTCGATCATTTCGAGCAGATGCTCGACCGGGCCTCGAAAGCCTCCGCAGAGGGCTATCCCCCTTACAATATCGAACAAATCGGTGAAAATGGCTTGCGGATCACGCTCGCCGTCGCCGGGTTTTCCATGGACGACCTCAACGTCGCCCTGGAGGACAACCAGCTTATCGTTCGCGGCCGCCTAGAGGACAAGGCCGAAGAAAACGGGTGTATCTACCTGCACCGGGGCATCGCCTCACGGCAGTTCCAGCGTAGTTTCGTGCTAGCCGAAGGCATCGAGGTCATTGGCGCCAGCCTCAACAACGGGCTGTTGTCCATCAATCTCGAACGCCTGGTGCCGGAGCCGGAAGTGCGCACGATCAAGATCGAAAGCGGCGCTTCCAAAGACGATAGGCCTAAGCCGAAAACCATTGATGTGCAGCCGGAAAAACAATAGGCGCGGAGGTCTACGATGAACAAGGACACAACAAAATCAAGCCGCGATGGATCGTCAACCCTGATGTCGGCCCCAATGTCCCCCGGGGACTTCACCGAATGGGGGGTGCAGCACGTCGCCTATATAAAGCCGGTCGCCATAAAAGACACCAACGCCTATGCCATTTTTGCCGCCAACGGACAGCAACTGGGCGTGGCCGATACCCTGAATATGGCGCGCGCCGTGGTGGTCCAGAATGACCTGGAACCGGTTAACGTCCACTAAATTGCGGGGTGCGCTTATTTAAGCGGCGCGATCTTCTTCGGATTCTGTGAGAATGGCGAATAGGGCTTCGGCGTTGTCGGTGCCGCGTAGCTTATCACAAACATTTTGATCACGCAGCAGCCGCGAGATACGTGCCAAAGCCTTTAGGTGATCGGCGCCGGCGCCTTCCGGCGCCAGCAACACAAAGACCAAGTCCACCGGCCGCTCGTCGATGGCCTGAAAGTCAATTGGTTGGTTGAGACGGGCAAATAATCCGTACAGGCGGTCAAGATTGGGAAGCTTGCCATGGGGTATGGCGATGCCGTTACCAACCCCGGTGGTGCCCAGACGTTCGCGTTCCATCAGCACATCGAAGACGGCACGCTCATGTAGACCCGACACATCGGCGGCGCGGCGCGCCAAATCCTGCAGCGCTTGTTTTTTGCTGGTCGCCTTAAGATTGGCAGTAACGCATTCCAAGACAAGAAGATCATTGACCTCCATTACCATTCCTCACTTTCTTTTGGAACCGAGCCGGTTCTCTTTAATTTCTTACGCCTTTAATCATTTTTTGGAATCATTATCGCTGGGGTCGATCCAGCCGATGTTGCCATCGACACGATGATAAACAACGTTGAGCCGGCCCGTCGTGCGGTCGCGGAACATGGTCACCGGCAGGTCCGCCAAATCCATGCGCATCACCGCTTCGGAAACGGTCAGGGTGGCGATCTCTTCAGGCATTTCGGCAATAATCACGGGTTGGGCGTCTTCGGCGATTTCTTCATCCTCATGATCCGGTTGGATCACGTATTGAAGAGCCAGCATGGCAGTTTCACCTTGGCCTTTGTGATGATTGGCCAGCCGCCTTTTGTATCTCCTCAACTGCTTGGAAATACGTTCCAACGCGCCATCGAAGGCAGCATAAGGGTCGTCGGATTCATGTCGCCCCTGCACCAATAGGCCGCGGGGGCCGGGGTGAACCGAAATATCGGCGCGCAATTTGCGGCCCTGGCGAGTGAAGACGACGCTGGCGTCGGTAGCACGTATGAAATACTTGTCGACGGCACTGCTGAGACTGCCCTCGGCATGCCCTCTGAGCGCATTGCCGACATCTAAATTTTTGCCTTTAACGGAAATATCCATGGTTTAGCCGAATTGGAATCCCATGTTTTGTGGCCGCCGAACAGTGAGAGGGCCGCCGCCGTTGGTTTCCCTTGGCGGACGAAATTAACTTTCCTTGGCGGTGAAGGCCGGGAAGTTAATTCCCCAGTGTTAGATAGTCAATACACCTCATTTTCTTGTTTTTCTATCTTGTTTTTATGAAAAATTCAGCTAGGCGGCGATTTATCCCGACGGCGTTGAACAGAAGACTGAATATGCATGGATTCACGGTACTTAGCCACTGTTCGCCGGGCTATTTCGATTCCTTCGGCTTTTAGAATTTCGACGATTTTATCATCGGAAAGAATTTTTTTCGGGTCTTCTTCATCGATTAGGGCCTTAATCCGATGGCGAACGGATTCGGCGGAATGAACCCCACCACCGGTTGCTGCAATCGCCGGGGTGAAGAAATATTTCAATTCGTAAATGCCCCGAGGCGTCGCCAAGTATTTGTTTGAGGTGACGCGACTGACGGTGCTTTCATGCATTTCGATGGCTTCTGCGATATCGCGCAGCACCAAGGGCTTTAAATGCTGGACCCCCTTGGCGAAGAATGCCTCCTGTTGGACCACCAGTTCGCTGGCCACCTTGAGGATCGTGGTGGCGCGCTGATGCAGCGATTTGACCAGCCAGTTGGCAGAATGAAACTGTTCGGTGATGTATTGCTTTTCCTTTTTGGACCGCGTTTGACCGCTGACCTGAGAATAATAATGATTGTTCACCAGCACTTTGGGCAATGATTCGGAATTTAATTCAATAATCCATCCGCCGCCGGGCGACGGGCGCATCAGCACATCGGGGGTGATCGGCTGGGTGATGGAATGATCAAAAGCCAATGCCGGCTTCGGGTCCAGCATCTTGATCTCGGCTACCATGTCATTGACGTCTTCGGCGTCGGTTCCGCATGCTTTGGCCAGGCCTGAAAAATCCCTTTTCGCGACCAGGTCCAAATATTCCAGGAACGCCTGCATACAGGGATCGAGTCTGTTCTTTTCCGACAGTTGCAGGCTGAGGCATTCCGCTAGGTTGCGGGCGAAAATTCCCGGCGGATCAAATTGCTGAAGTTTTGCTAACGTCGCTTCGACCCGATCTACGCCGCATTCAAGAATCTCGGCCACGCCTTCCAATTCGCCGGAGATATAACCCGATTCGTCCAGCAGATCGATCAAATGCAGGCCGATCAATCGGTCCACCGGGTCATTCAGTTCCATAGACAACTGTCCATTCAGGTGATCGCGAAGCGACGGCTTTTCCGAAATCGTTTCTTCGAGGTTGGGGGCCATCTCATCGAAACTGCCGCCCAAACCGGCACCGAGGTCTACATAGGTCGTGTTGGGGGGAAGACCATCACCGCCATCGGCCGATCCCTCATCGGTATAGGCGTTGTCGTAATCGACGTCGCGGGCATCGTCTTGAATTTCGGCATTTTGCTTGGCATCGAAATCGATAGTCTCCAATGCCGTGGCATCGTCGGCCTTCGCGTCCGGGCCTTCGGTGTTGCCGTGTTCGCCGCCTTCGCCGTCGCGATCTGCACCCTCGTCGCGCTCCAGCATCGGATTTTTTTCAAGCTCGTCTTCGATGAACTCGCTTAATTCCAGGTTGGAAAACTGCAACAGCTTGATGGCCTGCTGCAATTGCGGCGTCATCACCAAAGACTGGCTTTGGCGCAGATCGAGCCTAGGCGTCAGTACCATTCCCGTCCTTTGGAATAGCGTCGTGGGGTTGGATTATAAATTAAACCGGTCACCCAAATAAACGCGCCTGACATCTTCATTGCCGACGATGTCACCGGGTGCGCCCTCCATCAACATCATGCCATTGTGAATAATGTAGGCGCGATCAATGACCTCAAGGGTTTCGCGGACGTTGTGGTCGGTGATCAAAACTCCGATGCCGCGGTCCTTGAGGTGGGCGACCAGATCGCGGATGTCCCTGACGGCGATCGGATCGATGCCAGCGAACGGTTCGTCTAACAGAATAAAATGCGGATTGGAAGCCAGCGCGCGGGCGATTTCCACTCGCCGGCGTTCTCCGCCGGACAGCGCCAGGGATGGCGTACGGCGCAAATGGGTGATAGAAAATTCCGCCAACAGCGCTTCTAGGATTGCCTCGCGGCGGTCACGGGATTTTTCCACCACTTCCAAAACGGCGCGGATATTGTTTTCCACCGTCAGGCCGCGAAAAATTGAAGCCTCTTGAGGAAGATAGCCGATGCCGAGCCGCGCCCGTCGGTACATGGGCAAATCGCTGATATCCTCACCATCCAGGATGATGTTTCCGTAATCCGGCGGCATCAGGCCGATGATCATATAAAAACATGTCGTCTTGCCGGCGCCGTTAGGGCCTAACAGGCCGACGACCTCGCCCCGTTGCAACGACATCGAGACGCCACGGACCACCGGCCGTTTTTTGAACCGTTTTCCCATGTTCTTGGCGACTAGGCCACGGTTGTGCGTAACCAGACGCGGCTTATCCGATGGGGCAGCAACCAGGCTAGGGGCGTCCGGGCGATGCGGGGGGTTGTTGTTATCGTCGGTCATAAAACGGTTGTAAATCCTTCAAAAAACTCAGTTTCGGTTTTTCTTTTTCAGTCTCAGCACTCCTTGAGCCCGTTTCCTAGCACCCCCGGTCGTTGCCGGGCAACTAAAGATTTTGCTGATCCCGGAATTTAAATTTACCTCGGCGCTACAACCCGTTAGGACATTTTTTCCACGCACCAATTTAACCGCACCCGTCAACGTGGCGATGCCGCTTTCGACATTATAGACCCCCCGGTTGGATGTTGCCGTGTTTTGATCGGTGACGACCTTAACGCGATCAAAGGCGTCGATGCGATAAAGCTTGTTTTCACCTTTCCTGTCGGTGCGGAAGTAAGCCGCCAGCACATCGGCCCTTAGCCGCTTGTTCTCGCGCACTGCGAAGGCATTTCCCCGGGCAACCGCCATTTGTTTATTTTCCCAGTATTCAAGTTGCCGATTGGCGGTGATCTCATCGTTGCCGGCGACCAGCCTGACTTTGCGGCCTTTTAACACGAGAATTTTTTTATCAACCTGATAGATGGCATTATCGCCATAGGCGGTTTCTCCTTGAGTCTTGATGCGGACCTTGCCATTGGCGTCCAAGCGCCAAATATCGGTGCCGCCGTCGGCCTTTTCGCGATAGTAAGCACGCAGTTCATCGGCATATACCGTGACTGCGCCACGAACGGCGCGGGCATTGCCCCGGGCTATAAAAATAAGGTTTTCCTGCTGCCATTCGATACCTTTATCGGCAAAAATCTCGATCGGCTGATCGGAATCACCGCTACCAAAATTAAGTTTCTGGGCCAAGGCATCGCCCCCCGGGGAAGGCCCGAATACCACCAAACTAACGGCCAGCGCCAATATAAGACCGCCTGGAGATAACGGCAGTCGATGCAATCGGAACCAACGCCTCATTGTTTGGCTTCCCTGATTCCCGGATAAATCACCAATTTTGATTTTCCGGTAAAGACGATGGTTTTTCCCTTATCAATCAAACGAAAACCATCACCGTGCAATTCACCGAACGGCCCTTGACCGCGGATTGCGCTGTCGCCCTTGGCCAACCCTTTCTCAAGATCGACATTGGCCTTCGAGGTTTGTAACTCATACCCTGAGTCGTGAAACAGGTTGACGGCCCCTTCCAGAGTCAGCGTTTTCTCCAACTGCGTGAAAACGCCGTTTTGGGCCGTTAAAACCAGCCAGGTGCCGTCATCCAGGGTAATGTCAGCCTTCGGCATTTCCAATTCCACCACGGTCGAATTATCGGCTAGAATGCGGGCCAGATCGGCGGTAATGGAAAAGGCCTGGTTTTCCTTATCAAAGCCCAAATATCGCGGATTGACCATGGAAGGATCCTCAGAGTTGTTGGCGGTCACGGCGGCAAAACTTAGGCGAAAACGAAGGTCTTCCGTACGCAGATACGGCCACACCAGAATTAAGATGATCAGTAACGCCGCCGTCGCCGGCAGCAGAAGCTTCATCAACTGAACAAAACGGCTGTAGGATTTGGCGCCCCTGGGAACGGCCCTAGGGTCCCTATCCATCGCCCGTGAACGGTTTTCAGACCGCGCCGTGGGCGAGGGGCTGGGTTGCAGGCCGGAGGTGGTCTCGGCGGGGTTCATGTTCCGAACTTGGTCTCCCGATTTCAGGCGACGCCGGCGCGCAGGCAGTCGTGAATATGCAAAATACCGATGGCGCAACTGCCCTCGGTGACAAATATATTGGTGATAGAGCGGCCATTCATGATCGCAAGCGCCTCGCTCGCCAACATCTCCGGTGCAATGGTCTGAACGCCCTCTGTCATCACATCGCCGGCTTCCTGGCCAAGCAAATCAGGGCTCATATGACGGCGCAGGTCGCCGTCTGTAATAACGCCTAATAGCGTGCCTTTGGCGTCGGCGATGCCGACACAACCGAAACTTTTTGTGGTCATTTCTATTAGCGCATCGGCCATCGAGGTCTTCGGCTCGATCAGCGGCAATTCTTCACCGGCATGCATAATCTCGGACACCTTGATCAACCGGCGGCCCAATTTGCCGCCCGGATGCAGGACGTGAAATTCATCCGATGAAAACCCCTTGCGTTCCAGTAACGCCACTGAAATGGCATCGCCCAACGCCATCATTACCGACGTCGATGTTGTTGGCGCCAGTCCCATTGGGCAGGCCTCCTCGCTTTTCGGCAACACCAGAGAAACGTCGGCGGCCAAGGCTAGGGTGCTATCGGCAGCGCCGGTAACGGCGACCAGGGGAATTGTAAACCGCTTGGTATAGGCCACCATGTCGGCCAATTCCGTCGTTTCGCCGGAATTCGACAATGCCAACACTGCATCGTCTTTGGTGATCATGCCGAGATCGCCATGCGACGCCTCGGCCGGATGCACGAACAGCGCCGGCGTGCCGGTGGACGATAGCGTCGCCACGATCTTGTTACAGATATGGCCGCTTTTACCCATGCCGGTGACGACGACACGGCCTTGGACTGCAGCCATGATGTCCAGGGCCCTGAGAAACGGTTCGCCCAGGCTCTCGGCCAGGTTGGTAATGGCGGCGGCTTCGATGCCGAGAACCCGTTTCGCCGAGGCCAAGTCCGCTTTGGTGCCCACAGCGTCATTCGGGGCGTCGGCGGACTCTACGATTTCGGGATTAGGCTTAGACATGGCGGGGGATGAACTCATGAAATGGCATTTACCAATTGTTCCGTCTTGTTATTGGCTTGGCGCAAGGCCCTTGGCAATAGCTTGGCACAAGGCCCTGGCGCGTGGAATCCGGAGAATGCGGGCCATCATCCGAAGCTATGTCAAAAGGGAAAATAAAATCTTAACCCCAATACTATGCAAGCCGGGTCAGTATGACCCTCGACCTAAGAACAATCAACAAAATCCGAATGTTATGATGAATAACCCGGATTTAAACGATGTTTTGAAGGGCCACGAATTTGGCCTTTAATGGGCAAAAATATCTTCGTCCGACCAACCGCCAAGGTCCAAGTCGGCGCGGGTGGACAGAAATTCGAAACAAGCTCGGGCTAAATCCGAACGGCCTTCTCTTTGCAGGATTTTATCCAACTCATCTCGAATCTGGTGAAGATAGAGGACGTCGGCGGCGGCGTATTCGATCTGGCTCGGTGATAACGTTTCCACCGCCCAGTCGGAAGATTGCTGCTCCTTAGATAAATCGATATTCACCAATTCCTTACAAACATCTTTTAGGCCATGGTTGCCGGTATAGGTGCGGGACAATTTGGAAGCGATTTTAGTGCAATAGACCGGGCCGCAAACCACGCCCATATATTTTTTAATGATGGCCACGTCGAAGCGGGCGTAATGAAAAATCTTGGTCACCGCGTCATCGGTGAACAGAGCCTTCAGGTTGGGGGCGGTGAAATCGGCATCGGGAAACTGCACCAAATGGCAGACACCGCCACCGGCGGAAACCTGGACCACGCAAAGCCGGTCGCGGTTCGGATTCAAACCCTGGGCCTCCGTATCGACGGCGACACTATCGCCGAAACTCATACCGGCTGGCAGGTCGCCCTGATAGACTTCGATGGATTTGGCTTTGCTTTTCAAAGGGTATCTCCCCTTGCCTTGCTAAAAAAATGGTGCCCAGGAGAAGACTCGAACTTCCACGACCTTAAGGTCACTGACACCTGAAGCCAGCGCGTCTACCAATTCCGCCACCTGGGCATTCGGAAAACCAGCGTATGATCGGTTAACGGGACAGTCGATAATCCGCGCAGGCTAGGTTGTCAACCATCACCAAGGTTGACGGCTTTTCTATGGCGTCCCATAAACATACATTCTAATAACCCTCGGGAGGTACCCCTCGTGGAAAGGCGTGTCTTCACTGTGTTCGGCGGCTCTGGTTTTCTTGGCCGTCATCTGATTCAACAACTGGCCGCCACCGGCGCCCACGTCAGAGTTGCCTGCCGCGATATCGAGGCCGCCCAGTTTGTGAAGGTTCTTGGCGATACCGGCCAAATCGTACCTTGGCCCGCCGACATTACCAAACCGGACCAGGTCGCCGCCGCCGTCGATGGCGCCGATGTCGTGGTAAATCTGGTCGGTATCCTTTTCGAGGGAGGCGGACGGACGTTCCAAGGCATTCACGTTGACGGCGCCGGCCATGTCGCCACCGCCGCCAAGGCTGCAGGCGCCGAACGCCTAATCCACGTATCCGCCATAGGTGCCGATGGGGAATCGCCGGCGCTCTACGGGCGCACCAAAGCCGGCGGTGAAACGGTCGTGTTAAGCGCCTTTCCTGAAGCCACCATCGTTCGGCCCAGCGTTGTTTTCGGACCGGATGATAACTTCTTCAATTTTTTTGCCGGGCTGGCCCGACTGACCTGGGTGTTGCCGGTATTCGGCTGTCCGCTTGAACCTAAATTCAAACTGTTTCCGAAAAACGGTTTTATCCATGTTGACCTTTATGGCGACGGCGGCACCCGGCTTCAGCCGGTCTTTGCCGGCGACATTGCCGAGGCAATCATGAAAATTCTTGCCCAACCCGCCGCGGCCGGGGTGACGTATGAACTCGGCGGACCCACGGTCTACAGCTTCAAGGAAATCATGGACCTGTTGCTGGAAAATACCGGCCGCAAACGATTCCTGGCCCCGGTTCCCTTTGGGCTGGCCAAATTTCTGGCCTGGTTCCTGGAATTCTGGCCGAAACCGATCCTGACCTGCGATCAGGTTGACCTGCTGCGCCGCGATAACGTGGTGACGGGCGACAAACCCGGTTTCAAAGAGCTGGGGATCACTCCGGTGGCGGCGGAAGCCGTGCTGCCGACGTATCTTCACCGGTTTCGCGTACCTGCTCGCCGAGCATTGCCCCAGGCTTAATAGGACAACACTCTAATACTTAGGTGGCAGGCTGCTTGGATCGGCTTGATTTTCCTGATTGCCGGCGTTGACGATCAATTCCCCGAATTCGCGTAGGAACACCGATCCTTTGACGGTGCGCTGGATCAATACGCTTCGGCGATCGTTATCATCAATCTTGCGCCGCACCATGCCGAACTCGCTCAACCGGTTGATGGCCCGTGTAATCGCAGGCTTCGAAACTTTCAGGAACTGGGACAACCCCCGCACCGTATGCGGCGGCGGGTTCAGATAAACGCTTAGCAACAACGCCATTTGCCGCGCCGACAGGTCCGGCGCATCAATTTGTACGCTCGACACAATGGCCCGGTGCCATAAGTCCAGTGCTTGAAATTCGTTGAGGTCTATGCCCATACCCCTTCCCCCATCCCAGATTTAGGCCGCCGCGATTTCGTTTCGGTAACGGAACTTCTAACCAATCCCAACAATGGCCGCAACTAAAATCGAAACGTATGCGAAATAATATGATGGCCCGAGGGAGATTGTTTCGTATGCAGAATTTTTATGACAGTTATGCAGAAAAATAATGACTGAAATATGGGTCGGGGCGTGAATCAACATGGCAGCCGTCATATGATCCCCACCACGTGATTTTTCAAAAAGGGGCAATAAAGCCTTGACGGTCTTCACTTTGGTGATGGGAAACAGGGCATCCTCGTCTTGGAGCCTTCGCGGTTGGCTGGCGCTGAAATGCACCGGCGTCGCCTTCGACGAGGCCATGGTCTGGTTCAAGCGCCCCGACATCAAGGAACAAATCCTCATCCATTCGCCTTCTGGCCTGGTACAGGTGCTCAAACATCACAAAAAAGACGGTGACCTTTTGATCTGGGAAACGCTCGCCATCATCGAATATCTGGACGAGTTGTTTCCCGATGCCGGCCTTTGGCCTGAAAACCAGGACGCCCGCGCCGTCGCCCGCGCCGTCAGCGCCGAAATGCACGGCGGTTTCGGACCGCTACGCAATCACATGCCCATGGACCTGCAAAACCAATGGCCGGGAGAAGGGATGGGAGAAGGCGTGGCAGAAAACATCAAGCGGATCACCGATATCTGGGAGGATTGCCGCGACCAATACGGGGAGGGGGTGAATTCCTGTTAGGGGCGATTACCGCCGCCGATATCATGTTCCCACCGGTGGTGACACAGCCGCAAACCTATGGTGTCACCTTAAGCCCGGTTTGCCGGGCCTACACCGGGGCCGTACGCAACACCCCCGACATGCAGGCATGGACGCAAGCCGCCATGGCCGAGCCACCCCCCGGCGAAGTCCCGGCGTAAACGCCGTTAATCGCCGATAATTTCCACTTCCCCGATACCCAGTAATTCGACCGTGGATTTACCGGCGGCGATTTGTTTCATGGTGTCTTGTTCCTGGCGCAGTTTGTCCTGGGATGCCGCCAACATGTCATCGGCCCATGCCAACGGCACCACGGCGACGCCATCGTCGTCCCCAATGACAATATCCCCGGGGCTGACCGGGCACCCGGCGCACGAAATGGCGCCGTCGATAATGCCACCGAAGCCCTTATGCGGACCGGAGGGCACATGGGCACGGGCAAAACACGCGAAGTCCAGTTCCCGAATCTCGGCGACATCGCGACAGCCACCATCAATGACGACGCCGGCGATGCCGCGCTTGATGGCGGCGTTGGTCATGATCCCGCCCCAAAGGGCGACATCGTCATGACCGCCGGCGTCGATGACCAGAATTTCCCCCGCCTTGGCCATCGAGATGGCGGCGTGGGAAATGCCATTGTCGCCGACCATGCCGGTCACCGTGCGCGCCTGCCCGGTAAGCCGGAGCCCCGGCTTCACCGGTTTAATGGCGGCGGCCATGGCATGGGTGCGGTTCATGCAATCCGAAACTATCGCTGACGGAATCTCCCGCCAAGCCGCCAGGGTTTCCGGGGCCAGGGTTTCGAAGTCAACGGCGTGGCGTTGAAGAGGCATTGGCGGTTCCTTTTCTTCTATGGTGTTGGGCGTCTTGGGGGTTGGCTATTCGTTGCCACGCTATATCATCGGCCGCGAAGAGGAAATCATGTTCGGGCTATTCGGCGATAAATCAGAAAAAGAGATCAAGCAGCTAAATAAAGACGCGCAGGTCATCATCGATCATGCCCGCCAGACCTTTCGTGCCGAATTGGTCCGCGACATCGCCTTGCAGTCGGGCGAACACCTGGGCCGCGCTCGCAAGGTGTTTGAGCCTAACCCTATCGGCCTGAAGCGTGCCATTGACGATTATAAACGCCTGCACCAGGAAGCCCGCCGCCAACGCCAGGACGTTTTGTTGTCGGCCTTCACCCTGGTGTTGATCTACCTGCGATCCGAGCAACAAGGCGAGCCCTGCCAACCGGCCAGAGACATCATTGACGGCTTCATCGCCGAATGGGCGCACGCCGAGTAGATCGCCGCCGCAAAACCGTTGCGGGGCGGAGCCGCCTCGGTTAGGTTCTCGCCAGCAGGAGAGGTGGCCGAGTGGCTGAAGGCGCACGCTTGGAAAGCGTGTAAACGGGCAACCGTTTCGAGGGTTCGAATCCCTCTCTCTCCGCCAATTATTTTTTAAAAGCGTTGGTTTTATTGGCTTTATTGTAGATTAAGCGATTTTACCCCCCACTCTACCCCCCAAATAAATAGCGTGTGAACCACTTCCTGGCCATGTCACGGTGCCGTAGCGGGTGAGACCTAAGACGGTGTAAACTTTTGCTGGTCGTGGCGAGGTCTATCGCGTGCACCGATCTTCAATGGAGGTGACCGCATAAGGAATTGTCTGTTCGAAAAGACCGAGACTTTTAACGATTGCGAGGACGATGCGACATGATGGCGAACCGGTCAGACCGGGGATGGGGACAGCCCGACCGATGTCCAGGGTGTTTGAGCCCGCAAAGCAGATAGGGACCCGATCCACGGATACCATCAGGGCCAGCGGTTTTAACACCGCACCAACAGGCCGGACACAAGACTGTACCTGACTTGGCCGCTGCGACGTCGAAAAGTCCTTGCAACGCGGGAGCCATCCACACAAGACATCTTTGAGAGAGTCGAAAAGAGTCTGCTTTTGACACAAAGCGGACATGTTCCGGCTCTTTCAGCGAAGTCATTCTTTGCCGTCTGGCATGCTATCCAAGCACAATCAAAACGTAGGCAGCCGCCATCGCCAGTTGCAATGCGGCGAAGGGGATAGCGACTTTTACGAACGCGGCGAACGACATCGGCAACTTGTTTTTATGGATGATTGTCACGGCGACAAGGGTTGAAGCCGAGCCGATCGGCGTAATGTTGCCGCCCAGGTTGGCACCGAAAATCACCGCCCACCAGAAAGGCGAGTCGCTTGCCAGTTCGAGCCCGCCGAGTATTTTCGCCAACATCGCAGCCAGTGGGATGTTGTCGGTTACCGAGCTTGCAACAGCTGAAGCCACGAGCAGGACGCCGGCGCCAACAGTTTCACCAAGGCCGATAATAGGTTTCAGGCCCTCGCCGATGAGTTCCAGGACGAGGGCATGTTCCATCATGTTGATGACAATGAAAAGACAGCCGAAGAATGCGAGCAAATCCCAATCGATGGCCTGATAGAAACGATCGGCGGTCGCCTTGTAGCGGGTCAACATGATCGCCGCAAAAGCCAGGGCGACATATCCCATGCCCAGATCTTTAACGTAGGGGGTGATGGAAACGCTCGCCATGGCGATGATAAAGAGGCCGGTCATCGCCGTACCGAAGCGGAAGAATCCGGCGGACTCGATGCCGTCGTTTTCATCGAAGCCGGCGACCAAACTTGCCGCTTCGGCCTTGGCCGCGTCACCCTTCAGGGCTTCGATGCGAAACAGGCGGGCGCCCATGAAGATCGTCACCGCCGTCGCCACTACCACGTAAGGACTCGCCTTGATGAAAAATGTGACGAAGGTGATGCCGGCGGCATTGCCAACGATGATGTTGGGTACCGAAGAGATCAGGGTCAGAAGGCCGCCAACGTTGGTCAGGAAACCCTCGATCAACAGAAAACCCAGAAGTTTATTGGTCAGACGAAGTTTCGCCAGCGACACGCCGCTCAAGGTGCCGACGATGATCATCGCGGTGACATTGTTGAGGACGGCGGAGAATACGACCGTCATGATGCCGTAAAACACGAGCAGCTTGAGCGGATCACCCCGCGATGCCTTGGTCAATTTAATGGCGATCCAGGTGAACAGCCCGCATTTGCTGGTCACGTCGACGAACAGCGAGGATCCCAGGATGATCGCAATGACCTCCCAGTCTATGCCGGGAATATAGACCGGCAACGTAACGGGATGGCCCAGAATTTCCACCGTTTCCGGACGAACCAGACCGAATACGGCCGCCATGAACAAGGTGATCGCGGCGAACCAGCCGACGATCACAGATTTCTTGGCGTGGATTTTTTCTTCAAAGGCCAGCGAAAGGATCATCGCGACCAGGAGAAAGACGAACAGCGCGGTGACGGTTGTTGAAACGTGATGCATGATTACAGCATCAGAAGCGGAATACCGCGTAGTTCCACGGCCAAGGCATAAGCGGCCCCATGCATGGCCAGTTGGTCATCGTCCTTGGTGTGGAGAACCAGCAGGTCGATCTCTCGCTTCGCAATGAGTTCTCCATATTCATCGACCCGCCGCCCCATGGCGACGACCTCTTCGATCCTGACTTGCAAGCCTTGAGCGTCGAGGACCTCCCGGCACGCGACAATGAAATCCCGGGGTTCCTTCAACAATTGCTCGCCAAGAGCTTCACGCGCAATGTCGGTATCAATGCCTGGTATCTTGGAAACCGCATCCATGTAGCGTTCGAACACCGGTTGGCTTTCCACGTGCGTCAGCCAGCAGGTGCCGCCGGGTTTGGTGAAGGTCAGGGCCATATTGATCAACTGGTTGTCACCGGTGAGATGGTTGGTAATGGCCATGACCCGGTCCGTGTCCTTGATGCTGTGCGGCAGGGCCCGCTGGGCGTCAGGATGGGGCAGAACCATCACCGGTACGCTGGTGGCCTGGGTCATCACGTCCAGGTATTCGCCAAGGCTATGCGGCCATTTCCATGCCTCTGAATGAAGATGCCGGTAGGTGACAATGAGGTCGGGCTTCTGTTTCTCAATGTTCTCCAATAACGCCTGGACGCTACCGAATTCATCCCCGCAAAGAGTATCCCAGCGGGTGTCCGCTTCATCGATTTCGGTGAGAAACGAGCGCACGCGATTGGCAATACCGGCAGCGTCAGCCTCATTGAGGTCGGTGACCAGCAGCACACGGTCGAACGTCGGACGATCATACGTATAGACGGCTTTGTCCGCCGACTTGAAAACAGATTCGAACTGATCGAGGTTTGTCATCTCACTCTATTCCTCGCGTTTGCCCATGTGCGTCACTTCATGCTTCGCCGAATCCTGACGGACTCCCGAATATACCCGAATCATTATTTGCTGACATTTCACGGATAACTTTCAAATCGGCTTCAACCTTACCCAAATCCCCCCGCCATCGGAAAGGTTTTCCCCCGCAACGTTATGACAAATGTCTATATTTTATAAGGTGGACGGCTCCCACCACCGGCATCGTAATGTCCGCTTCTGATGCAGTGGACGGCTCCCACCCGAAGGCATCTAAGTGCCAAAATGGTGGTTTAGGAACCACAGGGAAATAGGAGCCGCCCATGAACGAAGTTATCACAATCGGTGTTGATCTTGCGAAGAACGTTTTTCAGGTGCACGGCATTGATGCGGAGGGTGGCGTGATCTTCCGCCGGCAGTTAAGGCGGGGGCAGATGCTGCCCTTCTTCAAGAAGCAGCCTGCGTGCCTGGTTGGCATGGAAGCCTGCGCCACCTCGCATCACTGGGGGCGGGAGATCGAGGCCCTGGGGCATAGGGTGCGTTTGATGCCGCCCAGCTACGTAAAGCCCTACGTGAAGCGGAACAAGAACGACATGGCGGACGCGGAAGCGATCTGCGAAGCGGTGACACGACCAACCATGCGGTTTGTCGAGATCAAGACGCCGCAACAGCAATCGGTTTTGATGCTGCACCGAACCCGCCACCTGTTCGTGCGTCAGCGGACAACACTGATCAATGCCCTGCGTGCCCATCTGGCCGAGTTCGGTATTGTCGCGGGCGTCGGGCGCAATGGGCTGGAGCGGTTACTCACCGTCATCGAGAATGGCGAGGATGACCGCGTGCCGCCGACAGCGCGTGAGTGCTTGTTGGCCTTGCGCGATCAGCTTGAGATGGTGAAGGGCCAAATCCTTGATGCGGACCGCCGCATTCTTGCCTGGCACCGATCGAGCGAAGTCAGCCAACGCCTCGATAATATTCCCGGTATCGGTCCGCTGATCGCAACCGCGCTGGTTGCCTCTGTCCCCGATCCCCATGCCTTCAAATCAGGCCGTGATCTGGCGGCGTGGATCGGGTTGGTGCCAAGACAAACCTCGACCGGCGGCAAGGAGCGTCTCGGGCACATCTCCAAGGCGGGCAACCGTTACCTGCGAATGTTGCTCGTGGTCGGCGCACTCTCCGTGATCCGCCGCGCCCAGCAAGTGGGCTATACGCGCCGACCCTGGCTGACCAAGTTATTGGAACGTCGATCAACGAAGGTCGCGGCCATCGCGCTGGCCAACAAGAATGCACGCACGGCCTGGGCGATGATGGCGCATGGAACATATTACCGGGAGCCTGTATCACAGGCCGCTTGAAACACGCGCGGACACAACCCGCGCTGAGGAAGTTGGAAAGGGCAATAGATGAGTAATGCACCCAGCTGAACGATCCAAAGATCAGGACACTCCATTTTAGCCATTGCAGCTACGAGACTGCGTGCTTTTGATCGGAACCTGATCTGCGGAGAGCATTATGGCCAGCGGCCAAATAACAGCGCCGCACAAACAGGCCGGACACATGGCAGCACCGAC
>PTLL01000042.1 GCA_002938315.1 Alphaproteobacteria bacterium MarineAlpha3_Bin2
GTCAGGTCGGCCGACCCGCCGATCATTTCCGGTATGACACCGGTCAACACCGCCAAGGCTTCGCCGGAAGCCTTGCGGGTGGCCCAGCCGGGGGCCTCTGCAGACACCGCTTTTTTGTGTACGTTGAGGGCGGCCTGCCAACCTTTGGGCAATTCGCCCGCGGTCAGGCGTTTGAATTCCTTTTTCTTTCGGCTCTTTGCCAACCGCCCTTCCCAGTCATGGCGAATGGCGGCGCCGCGGCCGCCAATTACGCGCCAAGCGCTAAGGACACTGTTGGGAATTTCGAACGGCGCGTGGGGCCAGCCGAGGTTCTCACGCGTCGCCGCGATTTCATCATCGCCCAGGGGGGCGCCATGAGTAGCGGCGGTGCCCTCCTTCGTTGGTGCGCCGAAGCCGATTTTGGTCTTGCAGGCGATCAGAGACGGTTTTTTCGTCTTTTGCGCCGCCTCAATGGCTTCAGCGATGGCGTCTTTGTCATGGCCATCTATACCCTGCACGTGCCAGCCCGAGGCTTTGAATCGCGCACTCTGGTTTTCGATGGTGGTCATCGAGGTCGGGCCGTCGATACAAATTTCGTTATCATCCCAAAACACGATCAACTTGTTCAACTTCAGCGACCCGGCAAGAGAAATGGCTTCCTGGCTGATGCCTTCCATCAGGCAGCCATCGCCGGCAATGGCATAGGTGAAATGGTCAACCAGACGGTTGCCGAAACGGGCGTTCATCAGCCTTTCGGCGAGCGCCATGCCGACGGAATTGGCGAGGCCCTGGCCCAGCGGTCCGGTGGTGGTTTCGATGCCTTGGGCGTGGCCGTATTCGGGATGACCGGCAGTCCGGGCGCCGAGTTGCCGGAAGTTTCTGAGTTCGTCCATCGTCATGTCTTCGTAGCCGGTCAGGTGCAGAAGCGCATACAGCAGCATGGATCCATGCCCCGCCGACAGAATGAAGCGATCCCGGTCTGGCCAATCAGGCGCTTGCGAGTCGAATTTCAGGAACTTGGAAAACAATACCGTCGCCACGTCAGCCATGCCCATGGGCATACCAGGATGGCCTGAATTGGCCTTTTGAACGGCATCAGCGGCCAGAAAACGAATGGCATTGGCCATTGCTGAATGGTCTGCGGTCATTAATTTTAGTCTCCTGAATGAGGCGGTCGGAAGAAACGGTATTGTGCCCACCGGCCCCGAATGTGAAAGCAAATATTTTCGTATATCCTTTGACAAGTTGGCCGAGGGCATCTTTGCCTATTAAAAATCTAGAAATTCCCTGATATGGGGCAGAAGGTAGCGAAGGTAACGTGGTGAGAAAACACCCCCAAAGGTGTTTTTTTCCTTCATTGAGGTAGGGCATTTCCAACCTTTTCCGGTTGTTTCAGGGCAGGCGCACCAGATACAGGATTGTTCTGTTTACTCTTTCCCCTTCAGATAGAGAGCGAGGGCATGGGACCGGCTGCCGACGCCGAGTTTCTCATAAAGATTTTTTAGATGGAACTTGACCGTGTTGACCGAAATGTCCAGGGCCACGGAAATCTGCGCATTGGACATCCCGTCGGCCAGGGCGGCAAGCAGATCGCGTTCCCGCGCCGTCAAAGTGCCGAAGGTATCGGCCAGCGGCTTACTCATGTTGAAAAAGGTAAACACCATTCGCCCGTCCGCAACCGAGATCAGTATATTGAGCAGGATTTCCGGATGTTCTTGTTTGGAGCAGAAACCCGCAGCCCCCTTTAACAGCGAACGACGCGGCGCGGTGGAAGCGGCATCCCCGGTATAAATAACAATGCGGGGAGGGTCGTCTCGGGTGGTCAGTGCATCCAATACATCTGCACCATTCATGAATGGCATCACCCAACCGATCACCCCGATGTCAAAAGTCAGACGGTCAACAGCATACCGCCACAATTACGCCAAGCCACTGGCGGCGACATTAAAAGCGGGTTCGGTTAAGCAACAACCGCTTATCCTGCCATTCTTACTTCCGTAAAGTTTTTCTTGGCGAAAGGGTTTCAACACCCTAAATCCAATTCACCTGGTTTTGCTGCCGGTAAGGAGAAATCGACATGACCGTTCAAGATACCATCGAGCAGAAAATACTGACCGCACTGACGCCGAGTTATCTTGACGTTATCAACGAAAGCCACATGCATAACGTACCGCCCGGATCGGAATCACATTTCAAGCTGGTTATCGTGTCTTCGGATTTTGACAACCTGCCCCTGGTGAAACGGCATCAGAAGGTCAATGGCATTCTGGCAAAGGAACTCAAAGACGACATCCACGCGCTGTCCATGCAAACCCACACCCTCCCGGAATGGGAAGAGCGTGGCGGCGCACTCATGGCTTCTCCGCTTTGTCACGGCGGCGACAAGGCAAGTCAAAACGGCGATTAATGATTTAAGGCCCAGATGCCGGGAGTCGGAAACGGCTTTATACCGAGGCCTAAATAGGATTGGCACCTTAGGGAATAAAAAAAACGCCGCCTGAATTTTACAGCGGCGCTAAGGGGTTAGACCTATTTTAAGTCGATTAGGGTATTTCGATTAGATGAGGTCGAATATAGAAGCGAGCACCAACAAGACGATGATGCCGCCTAAAATAGCACCCTGAACGATGAGAGTTTTGTTCATGCCCTCGGTTTTGGGTGAGTCCGGGCCCGAATCCGGGCCATCGGTATTGTCATGTGTGGTAGCCATCTCAAACCTCCGTTAATAGTTAAACTTCCGCAACGGCGGCACGTTTATGCCAGAGGATTATGATGTTGCTGCGGCTATACCACATTTTACCGGAATATTTAACCGAAAAGCGGCACGACACCTATAAATATTTAATAATATCAATAATATATGGGATGATGCTGTGATCGGAGCATGACCAAGAACAAACCGGAAAATGGGGTGGCTGATGGGATTTGAACCCACGGCCTCCGGGATCACAACCCGGCGCTCTAACCAACTGAGCTACAGCCACCATCATTTCAGGGCAGCGCGCCAGCCTTGGGAGGCGGCGGCGCATCTGTGTAGACATATGCGCCGGAACGGTCAAGCGCCACCCCTTTCGACGATATGGACTTCACATCCGACCCTCAGGTTGTTGCGTCGGCGGCCTTGCGTGGCATAGAGTCGAAAATCGGTCCAATGGGCGCCGAAGCCCTTTCAATTTCCTGCCGATTGGAGACTTGACCATGCGCTACATTTCAATTTTTTTCCGCCGGTTAGCAGCCATGTCCGGCATGGTTTTATTGATCTTTTCAATTAACGCCGGTGGCGCCCAAGCGGCGGAAACCTATTCCCAAAATGAAATCCTGGCCGCCGCCGAAAATTTGTTCGGCGCCACCACCAAGGGCTTAGCCACAGTCGTAGAAAAGGTGTTTCAGGATTTGGGACTACCCAATGGCTATATTGCCGGCGACGAACTCTCAGGCGCCTTCTTTTTCGGTTTGCGCTACGGTCGTGGTGAGCTGAACCTCAAGGGCAAAGGCAAACGGGAGATTTTTTGGCAGGGCCCGTCGGTAGGATTTGATTTCGGCGGCAATGCATCGAAATCTTTCGTGCTGATTTATAACCTGGATTCCGCTGACGAACTTTACGGGCGATATCCCGGGGTAGATGGCAGTTTTTATTTCGTTGCCGGTGTCGGAGTTAATTATCAACGCGGCCAGAAAACGACCCTGGCGCCCATCCGCACCGGCGTCGGGCTCCGGGCTGGCGCCAATTTAGGGTATCTGAACTACACCAAGGATTCCTCCTGGTTTCCACTCTGACAACACTTAAAAAGATCAAATCACCATGACTAAGATTGCTGCCGCGATGGCGCGGCTGGGAACGGAAACTGCGTTTGAGGTTCTGGCCCGTGCAAAAGCGCTGGAGGCTCAAGGCCGGGACATCATCAACCTCGGCATCGGCCAACCCGATTTTAAAACCCCGGACCATATTGTCGAAGCCGCCGTAAAGGCGCTCAGGGACGGTCATCACGGGTATACCCCAGCCGACGGCATCCCCGAATTGCGCCAAGCCGTCACCGCCGACATCGGTCTGCGCCGTGGGGTAGAAGTCGACCCGGCCAACGTCCTAATAGTTCCCGGCGGCAAGGTGACGATGTTCTTCGCCATGTTGATGTTCGGCGAAGCCGGGGCCGAGATCATCTACCCCAATCCCGGCTTTCCGATCTATCAATCGGCGATTGAATTTACAGGCGCCACTGCGGTGGCCATGCCGCTGCACGAGGACACCGGCTTTTCGTTTAAAGCCGATGAGGTGCTGGACCTGATTTCGCCCAACACCCGGCTCATCATTCTCAACAGCCCCGCCAACCCGACCGGCGGCGTCACTCCCAGGGGAGAAATTGAACGCCTGGTCAATGGATTGAGCGCCCATCCGGACGTTTATATCATGTCCGACGAAATATACGCGCGCATGCTCTATGACGGACGTGAACATGTCAGTCTGCTTGAGTTTGAGGCCATTCGCGACCGGGTTATCCTGCTTGACGGCTGGTCAAAAACGTACGCCATGACTGGCTGGCGGATGGGATACGGGGTTTGGCCCAAGACCCTGATCGAGGGGGCGACCCGGCTTGCCATCAACTGCCATTCCTGCGTTAACGCCGCGAGCCAATTTGCCGGCATTGCCGCCCTGGAAGGACCACAATCCGACGTCGATGACATGGTTCAGGCCTTTGATCGGCGCCGTGGCATTATTGTCGAGGCGCTGAACCAAATTCCCGGCATCACTTGCGCCGGGTCCGGCGGCGCGTTTTACGCGTTCGCCAACACCAGCGGTACCGGCATCGGATCCATGGCGCTTCAGGATAAATTTCTAAATGAGGCCGGTGTAGCAACGCTTTCGGGGACCAGCTTCGGCCATATGGGCGAAGGCTATTTACGCTTTTCCTACGCCAATTCGGTCGACAACATCAAAACCGCCATCCAGCGAATCCGGGAATGCCTTTAACACGTTATAATTCGTGGTATGATCACCATCAATTCATAACTAGCATAAAAGCTGGGCAACTGCTTAAAATTTAGGCACAGGGGGAAGATAGTGGCTGGCTGTTCGAAGCCAGCGTGCACACAACAACTCATTGAAATCAGTAATAATTATGGCCCTGCGCCAAGAGTTTTAGGGTTGGCATGATCTATGCGTTTACAAGCCATCCCTCAACGGGAGATTTAATCGAAAGCCCATGAAGAAAATCGAAGCCATTATCAAACCCTTCAAGCTGGATGAAGTGAAGGAAGCCCTTCACGAAATTGGCCTGCAGGGTATTACCGTTCTTGAAGCCAAGGGGTTTGGCCGCCAAAAGGGCCATACCGAGCTATACCACGGCGCCGAATACGTCGTCGATTTCCTGCCGAAGGTGAAAATCGAACTGGTTCTCGACGACGACATGCTGGATCGGGCGGTAGACGCGATCCAGCAAGCCGCCCATACGGGACGCATCGGCGACGGCAAAGTTTTCATATCCACGGTCGATGACGCGATTCGCGTCCGCACCGGGGAAAGAGGAAAGGACGCGATCTAGCGTTCCATTTTAACAGTTACCAACAACAGTCATTCGTTCTTCGACAGATAATTTAAAGGAATAGGAGCCCACACCATCATGTCTCTGAATTGCAAAAAACCTGAGGATGTCCTTAAAGTTCTGAAGGACGACGATATCAACTTCGTCGATCTTCGCTTTACCGATCCACGCGGCAAGTGGCAGCACCTGACGATGACGTCTGAATTCATTGACGAGGATTCATTTACCGACGGCATAATGTTCGACGGATCGTCCATCGCCGGTTGGAAAGCCATCAACGAATCCGACATGTCGCTGGTCCCCGATCCAACTACCGCGGTCATGGACCCCTTCGCCGCCCAGCCGCAGGTGATCTTGGTCTGCGACATTATGGAACCGACCACCGGCCTGCCCTATGGCCGCGACCCCCGTTCGGTTGCGAAAAAGGCAGAGGCTTATTTGGGCTCCACCGGCGTTGGCGACACCGCCTATTTCGGTCCGGAACCTGAATTTTTCATCTTCGACGATGTCCGCTTCGATGTATCGATGAATTCGTGTTTCTACGAATTTGAATCCGACGAAGGCCCCTATGTATCTGGCAAGATCATGGAAGAAGGCAACACCGGTCACCGTCCGCCGATCAAAGGCGGCTATTTCCCGGTGCCGCCAGTCGATTCCGGGCACGATCTGCGCGCCGAAATGGTCACAGTGATGAAGGAAATGGGCCTCAACATGGACAAACATCACCATGAGGTCGCCCCCAGCCAGGCCGAGCTCGGCTTGACCTTTGCGCCACTGGTGCGTTGCGCCGATAATGTCCAGGTTTACAAATACGTCACCCACATGGTTGCCCACACCTACGGCAAGACGGCAACCTTCATGCCGAAGCCCGTGGCCGGCGATAACGGGACCGGCATGCATGTCCACCAATCGATCTGGAAAGACGGCAAACCGACCTTTGCCGGTTCCGGCTATGCCGACCTGTCGGACACGGCGCTTCATTACATCGGCGGCATAATGACGCACGCCAAAGCCTTGAACGCCTTCGTCAACCCAACCACTAACAGCTATAAGCGGCTCATTCCGGGTTTCGAAGCACCCGTGCTGCTGGCCTATTCGGCCCGTAATCGCTCGGCCAGCTGCCGCATTCCGTTCGTCACCTCGGCCGCCGGCAAACGCGTCGAGGTCCGCTTCCCCGATGCGACGGCGAACCCCTACCTGGCGTTTGCGGCGATGATGATGGCCGGCCTGGACGGCATTCAGAACAAGATCGACCCCGGTGACGCCATGGACAAGGATCTCTACGACCTGCCGCCCGAGGAACTGGCCGATGTGCCGACGGTCTGCGGATCCTTGCGCGATGCCATGGATTGCCTGGATGGGGACCGGGACTTCCTCAAGAAAGGCGACGTTTTCTCGGACGATCAGATCGAGGCCTACATGGAACTAAAGTGGGAGGAGATCTACAACTACGAACACACGCCGCACCCGGTTGAGTTTATGATGTATTACTCGTCATAACGCAGACGTTCACGTTAAATTCAAAGGCCGCTTCCTTAACGGAGGCGGCCTTTTTTTCCAGATCAAACGGGTATTTCTATCTTTTCGGCAGCTTGACGGTAAAGGTTTTGGTGCCTGCCTTGTGGACATTGTCCCAGGCGCGGACGACGGACGCTGGTAATGCCGGCAGGGATGCTGATGACGGTACTGCCGCAGGTGAAGGGCTGCTCATCGACATGGGGGTGATGGAGAACCCGCGTTCCCAGCACCTTTCCGCCGGGACTGAGGATTTCAAATTTGTTGGCGAAATGATCCCAGCCGGTGTCGGCGTGGGCGACGGTGACCGTAAAGTAATACCCGTTACCGCTGGACGTCGCTTTGGCCTTCACCACGGAGGCCTCGCCGGCGGTGGCAATGGCGGGCCAGGCTATATAGGCGGCCAACAGAACGGCTGGGAACGCAAATACTACATATCGATTCATGGCCTGTGGCCTCCGCTGCAATTAGTCAAAGCGAACCGTCAGGGTGACCATATTTAATCATTAAATCAAGGGGATAACGAAAAATTGAATAAAAGAGTTGCATTGGCTTTCTTAATATGTTCTTCTTTTGTTCACTAAACAAAAGAACCGTTTCCCAAGGAGGAACCAAACGATGTCCAACAAAGCTTTTATGCAGGAATTCCTTGCTCTGGCGGCGATGTTTATTGCCGGTTACGCCTTCATGGTCGTTGCTTGAGGCAGCGTTCGCCCTGCCCGTTTATTCCGGCGGCACGGTACGCGGGTTGCCGTCTTTATCGAGGGCAACGAAGGTGAATACCCCTTCCGTAACTTTAATTCGGTCCTTGGAATCGTCGCGATGCAGCGCCCAGGCCTCTAAACCGATAGTGATGGAAGTATTTCCGACTTTCTGGATATCGGCGTAACAGCAAACCACGTCGCCGATTTTGACCGGCTTGTGGAATGTAAACCCGGTGACGGCGACGGTCGCCACCCGGCCGTGGGCCCGGGCCGACGCGGTAACGCCACCGGCGATATCCATTTGCGAGATCACCCAACCGCCGAAAATGTCGCCGGCCGGGTTGGCATCCGCCGGCATCGCCAAGGTGCGGATCGCCAGTTCGCCTTTCGGTTCTGCCATTGTTTTCTTCCCAAAACCACAATATCTTGTATAAAATGTTCTGAAAGCTACTGTATCATGCTTAAGATCGCGTGACAGGATTTATTAATTGGGCCAACTAAATTGGATGCTGGGGAAATGACGGGCGACCTTTTTGACCAAGCCGGGCAAAAGAAAAAGAAACCGGCAAAGAAAACCAAAGGCAAAGCGAAAACCGGAGCGGTGGTTGAATCCGCCAAAAAACCGAAAAAAAAATCGGCCTCCCCTCCTCCTCCCCAAACTAATACCAAAGGATATTCGGCCAAGGATATCGAGGTCCTTGAAGGGCTGGAACCGGTCCGCCGCCGGCCAGGCATGTACATCGGCGGCACCGACGAACGCGCCATGCATCACCTGGCCGCTGAAATCGTCGATAACTCCATGGACGAAGCGGTGTCCGGCCACGCCAGCTACATCGACATTCATCTGGCCGAGGATCAGACTCTCACCGTCACTGACAACGGCCGCGGCATTCCCGTCGACCCGCACCCAAAATTCAAGGACAAGTCGGCGCTGGAGGTGATCCTGACGACCCTGCATTCGGGCGGTAAGTTCTCGGGTGAAGTCTACGAAACATCGGGCGGGCTGCACGGGGTTGGCTTGTCCGTCGTCAATGCGCTATCGGACAAGCTTCGGGTCGAAGTCGCCCGGGATAAAAAGCTGTGGTCGCAATCCTTCGTCCGAGGGAAACCAGAAACGCCGCTGAAAAAAGAAGGCGCCGTCAACAACCGCCGCGGCACTACCGTCATTTTCCATCCGGATCCAAAGATTTTTAGTGCCCAAACCCACTTCCGGCCCGCCCTTTTGTACCGCATGGCACGGTCCAAGGCCTATCTATTCCGTGGCGTTGAAATCCGCTGGTCTTGCGATCCCAAACTGATCGCCGCCGATGACCAGACCCCGCCGGAAGCGAAAATGCACTTTCCCGGTGGTTTGGAAGATTTCCTAGTCACCAAGCTGGATGAGCGCAAGGCACTGACTCCGGTGCCCTTCGCCGGACGCGGCAAACTCAACGGCGGTTCCGGTAAAATTGAGTGGGCCGTCGCCTGGCCGCTGGATGAGGACGGATTCTTCAATTCCTACTGCAACACCGTCCCCACCCCTCAGGGTGGCACCCATGAACTGGGGCTCAGGAGCGCCTTGGCCAGGGGGTTACGCAGTTATGGAACACTCACCAACAACAAGCAGGCAGCCGAGATCACCGCCGATGACGTGGTCGGCGATGCCTGCATCATGCTGTCGGTATTTATCAACGACCCGCAGTTTCAGGGCCAAACCAAGGACCGCCTATCCACGCCGGAGGCCCAAAAACTGGTGGATTCTTCCATTGGCGACCACTTCGACCACTGGCTTTCCGCGACGCCGGACACGGCCAACGCCATTCTTGATCACGTGATCGAACGTGCTGAGATACGGCTCAAGCGCCGCCACGACAAGAAAATGAAACGTCAATCGGCGACCAAACGCCTGCGGTTGCCCGGCAAACTCACCGATTGCACATCCGATACCGCCGAAGGCACGGAAATTTTCCTGGTCGAAGGCGATTCGGCCGGCGGCTCGGCGAAGTCCGCCCGCGAGCGTAAAAACCAAGCCGTATTGCCGTTGCGCGGTAAGATCCTCAACGTCGCCAGTGCGTCTGTCGAAAAGATCCAGGCCAACCAGGAAATCAACGATTTGATCGAGGCCTTGGGCTGCGGTATCGGTGAAAAGTTCATGGCCGACGACCTGCGATATGAGCGTGTCATTATCATGACCGACGCCGATGTGGATGGCGCCCATATCGCCTCACTATTAATGACATTTTTCTTTAAGGAAATGCCGGAACTTATTGAAAATGGTAATCTTTATCTAGCGTTGCCGCCGCTTTTCCGGATCGCCCAGGGGGCCAAGACGGCCTATGCCCGCGACGATTCCCACAAGGACGAATTGCTGAAAACGACCTTCACCGGCAAAGGGAAAATCGACATCAGCCGCTTCAAGGGTTTGGGCGAAATGCCGCCTAAGCAATTGAAGGAAACGACCATGGACCCGACGACCCGCACCCTTCTGCGCGTCACCGTGCCGCCACGTCATTCCGACGAGGATATCATCGAAGCTCGGGAAACGTCGAAGCTGGTAGATAGCCTGATGGGCAAGAAGCCGGAACTGCGCTACCAATTTATCACCGAACACGCCCAATTCGTCGACCAGATCGACGTTTAGAGGCCCGCACCTTACCCATCTCCAAGTCCCCTCCTGGCTGCATACATCCATAACCAATTGCCGGTCTTGTGGCCATCATCATTATTACGGACCTGACGCTTCTCGGCACCGACTTGAGCAATATGTTCAACCAGATATCCAACACACTTTAAAATAGACGGCTCCGGTATGCGGGGCCCGGTATTTAAGCTACTAACGGGCCTTAAGCTAAACCCGTGGCCGGATCGAACCCAAGCATCAGGTTCAGGTTCTGCACCGCTTGGCCTGATGCGCCTTTGCCCAGGTTATCGAGCAGCGCCATCACCACGGCTTGGTCTTCGCCTTCGTTGGCGAAAACATAAAGCCGGATCTCGTTGGTGCCGTTCAACGCCTCGGGCTGCAGGCCGGACATCGTTGACGCCTCCTCCAACTCAGTGACCTTGACGAACCGCTGGTCCTGATAATGAGTGGCAAGTGCACTGTGCAGGTCCGGCGCCGTGGGCTTTCCCGGTAGGGACCACAAGGCCAGCGGCACCTGAACGATCATGCCCTGGCTGAACCGTCCGACGCTGGGCATGAACAAGGGTCGGTGGCTAAGGCCGGCCCGGATTTGAATTTCCGGCACATGTTTGTGTTGAAGCGAAAGTGCATAAACGCGGAAAGCCTCTTCGGTGTAATCGGGCGCGTCTTCATCTTCAAAACTTTCAATCATCTTCCGGCCGCCACCGGAATAACCGGAAACCGCGTTGATGGTCACCGGGTGGTTGGCGGGCAATAACTCCGCCTCCACCAAGGGATGGATGATCGCCACCGACGACAGCGCATAACACCCAGGATTGGTGACCCGATTTGAGGATTCAATGACACCGGCCTGATCGGTGCCCAGTTCCGGAAAGCCATAAGCCCAATCGAGGTGGACCCGGTGTGCGGTCGAGGCGTCGATGACCTTGACGTCGGGGTTTTCAATCATGGTGACGGCGGCCCTGGCGGCATCGTCGGGCAGACACAGAATGGCGAGGTCGGCGCTGTTGAGCATATCGGCCCTGGCTCCGGCGTCCTTGCGCTTGTCATCGCCAAGGCTGATGACCTCGACATCATCGCGTGCGGCAAGACGCGCCCGGATCTGTAAACCCGTGGTGCCGGCTTCGCCGTCGATGAAAATTTTTGCCGTCATGGCCATAATCCTACAACACTGAAAATCCCAAGGCTCAACATAAAGGGCGCCCCCGAAAGGACGCCCAATCATAGAGCAAAATCCATTATCCGGAGACTAACGCTTCAAAAGAGGCAACCCGTTCGTTCGCATGAAACTACCGTCCCTTAATCTTTAAAAACTTAAGCACGTTCCAAATTCAGTCAATTTCAGGTTGTCTTTATACCTGATTTCCACACGCTGCAACCGAGACGCCCAGTTATTCCATTTTAATCGACGCCGATGAGGGTGAGGTTTGATCAGGGGCACACCTGACCATTAGTGAATTGTTAGTTTATCACGTATGCTTGCTGCCATCAGGTTCAATAATTGAGGGTTCCAATGTCACTCAAACGTGATCGGCTCATAAAATGGGCGAAAATAGGGGCCGTTCTTGGAGTTGGCGTTGCCATCCTAGAAATGTTCACTGTTTTTGGCGCAGCAGATGTGCCTGTTGCTCGTACATTAGGGCGTCTTGTAGGAGGGGTGGTTATTTTTGGTGCCCTTGGAGCAATATTGGCGTTTTTTCGAAATCTTTTCGGTAAGAATGGATAGGTCACTGGATTTGAATTGGGCGAAAGTGTTTGGCAAATGAGCAAACTCTCTTTTCTAACGTTCTTTTCTGTGTGTGTGCTTTATTTGAGCCCAGCAGATGCGGATATGTCTATTACTGCGTATCAGAAGAATATTAAGTCTCCTAGTAAAAGAGATATGACATATTTTTATCTGGAAGCTGTTGGGACAGGAATAACTTGGACGAATAGCATTCATATAACTAGAACGGGGGCATCACTCTTTTGTTTTCCCAAGAGGACCCCGCTCACTGGGGAGTTGGCAGCAAAGATATTGGATTGGAGTTTATCATTGCCTGAATCACGGGGTTTGAAAAAAGATGATTCAGTATCAATGGTACTGGTCGGCGCTTTGATGCGTAAATTTCCCTGTTAATAGTTGGTGTAACCGTTAACGTTTCGAGAACTGGAAGCTTCGGCGGGCTTTTCTGCGGCCGTACTTCTTGCGTTCAACGACACGGGAATCGCGGGTCAGGAAACCTTCCTTCTTGAGTGGGCCGCGCAAGGCAGGCTCGTAGTAGGTCAGCGCCTTGGAGATGCCATGTTTGACGGCGCCGGCCTGCCCTGACAAGCCGCCGCCCTTGACCGTGCAAAAGACGTCGTATTGGCCTTCGCGTTCGGTGACGGCGAACGGCTGATTGATAACCATGCGCAACACCGGACGCGCGAAATAGATGTCTTGTTCACGACCGTTGACGATGATCTTGCCGGGGCCCGGCTTGATCCAAACCCTGGCGATAGCATTCTTGCGCTTGCCGGTGGCGTAAGACCGGCCCTGATCATCGATCTGGGGTTCCGCCATGATGGTTGCAATTTCAGCATCGGCGGCCACGGCGGCGGGTGCCGCGTTGCTATCGGGTTCGGGGGCGCTTTCGGGGGCTGGCGCCTGGGCGGCAGTGTCCTGGGCCGCCTTTTCTTCGACCATGTTTTGCAGGTCGGCGAGGGTTTTGGTTTCCTCGGCCATGATTAGGCGCTCCTCTTATTTTTGGGATTCATGGCGGCGACATCCAGAACTTCGGGGTTTTGGGCCTGATGGGGATGCTCGGCGCCTTTATAAATGTGCAATTTCTTCAACTGCTGGCGGCCCAAGGGGTTGCGGCTGATCATCCGCTCGACGGCTTTTGCCACCACCCGCTCGGGATGTTTGCCGCCAAGGATTGTGCCGGCGGTACGGGATTTAATGCCGCCCGGATAACCGGTGTGCCAGTAATATATCTTTTTTTCTGCCTTGCGGCCGGTCAGGTGCACCTTTTCGGCGTTGATTACAATAATGTTGTCACCGCAATCCATGTGCGGGGTGTACATGGGCTTGTGCTTGCCGCGCAACCGCATCGCAATAATGGAGGCCATCCTGCCCAAGACCACGCCCTCGGCATCGATGACAAACCACTTTTTGTCGATCTCCGAAGGTTTCGCCGAATAAGTTTTCATAACGTCCATCCGATCTCAAAAACATCGTCTTAATATACAAGCCGCGAGCCTGCCCCCAAAAAATCACCGGCCGGTCACGAGAAGGCGCGGAGTATGCCATTAAATTTTTGGATGTCAACGCGAAAATCATAAAGAATACCGTAACTTACATATACGGTATTATATTACCTTAATCAGGCGGTCAAGTGCGTTCCGGCGGGATGGAATAGGTCCCCGTAGCGTGGGCGACGGGCTCCTTGTGGCCATCGGAATGCAGCGTTACCTCGATCACCGCCAGGCGCTTACCCAATTTTAATAACCGGCCATCGGCCATCAGGTCGGCGGGCGGCGGGCGGTGTAGAAAATTGATATTGAAACTAATCGTCACCGCCAGCTTGACGATTCCGATGGCGCTTAATACCACCGCATACATGGTGGCATCAGCCAAGGCCATCATCGTCGGCCCCGATACGGTGCCGCCGGGGCGTAGCATGCCGTCATCGAAAGGAAGTCGCATAACCGCCTTCCCGGCATCGATACTCTCAAGGGTCATGCCGACGTCAACGGCCCACGGCATTTCCTCAGCCATCAAGGCATTGAATTTATCGACACTGACTTTCGGCAAGGACGGATCTCCTGATCAATGGCGGAAACTCTAGAATTCAGGAGTGGAAAGATCAATTGCTCTATGGGTCTTGCTTTTGATAAGCCATACACGGAAAATTCAGCGAAACTGGATGCCGGAAAACCAACGGTGAGGAGCCCAGCACATGACCGCAAACGATGAAGCCACGGACAACGAAGCCATCCTGCTGCGCCAGGATCGGGATGCCGTCGCCACGCTAACGCTGAACCGGCCCGACAAATACAACGCCCTTTCGACCGAACTGATGGATTTGATCCAGCAGGAACTGGACAAACTGGCCGGGGACAGTTCTGTCCGCGCCATCGTCATCGCCGGCAGCGGCAAAGCCTTTTGCGCCGGCCATGACCTCCGGGAAATGAGCGACGATCCCTCCCCCGAAGCGATCCAGGCGCTGTTCGACCAATGCAGCCGGATGATGGTGTCGCTGACCCAATTGCCGCAGCCCGTCATCGCCAGGGTCCACGGCATCGCCACCGCCGCCGGCTGCCAACTGGTCGCCCAATGCGATCTGGCGGTGGCCGCCGATGATGTCCGCTTCGCCACATCGGGCATCAATGTCGGATTGTTCTGCGGCACGCCCATGGTCGCCGTCACCCGCAACCTGCCGCGCAAACAGGCCATGGAAATGTTGTTGACCGGTGATTTTATCGACGCCGCCACGGCCGAACGCTACGGCCTGATCAACAAGGTGGTGTCAGCCGCCGACCTCGATCAGGCTGTTCAGGAACTGGCCGGGGCGGTGGCTAAGCAAGGCCCAGCCTTTATCGCCGCGGGAAAAAGGCTGTTCTACCGCCAAATCGAGGACGGCTTGACCGAGGCCTACCAGGAAGCCACGCGAACCATGGTCGAAAATATGCAAATTGACGAAGCCCGTGACGGCATCAGTGCCTTTTTGAACAAGCGCGCCATGCCCGACTGGCAGGACAGATGAGCCCTCAACCAGCCCCGCCGTCCACCGAGACGCCACTTCACTACGAGGACGCCCTGCTTCGCCGCATTCTCAAGGAAGTAAAAACCATCGCCATGGTCGGGGCCTCGGCCAATTGGGTCCGGCCCTCCAATTTCGCCATGAAATATCTGCAGGGAAAGGGGTATCGGGTGATCCCGGTCAACCCGGGCCAACAGGGCGAGGAAATCCTTGGCGAGATGACCTACGCCAATCTGGCCGATATCCCCGACCAATTCGACATGGTTGATATATTCAGGGCTTCCAACGCCGCCGGAGCCATCGCCGACGAGGCCATCGCGGTTGCCGACGAGAAGTCCATCAAGGTGGTCTGGATGCAGTTAGGCGTCCGCAATGATGCCGCCGCCGAACGGCTTGAGGAGGCGGGATTGATTACGATCATGAACCATTGCCCGAAAATCGAATATGGGCGGTTGTTCGGGGAATTGAGATGGAGCGGTATCAACACCGGTCTTATTTCATCGAAACGCCCGAGAATGAGAGCCCAATGAGCAAAAAACCGAACCAATCCGGGGACATGACCGCCGAGCCTGCCCCATACGGCATCGAGACCCTGGCCATTCATGCCGGCGCCCAGCCCGAACCGGTCACCGGTGCCCGCAATACCCCAATCTTTCAGACCACATCATATGTGTTCGAGGACGCCGAACACGCCGCCGATCTGTTCAACTTGCAAACCTTCGGCTTTATCTATTCTCGGCTCACCAATCCGACGGTGGCGGTGCTGGAAGAACGGGTGGCGACGCTGGAAGGTGGGCGCGCCGCCGTCTGCGCCGCTTCGGGCCATGCGGCTCAGTTCCTGGCCTTTTTTACTCTGTTGGAACCGGGCGACGAGTTTTTGTCGTCAATCAACCTATACGGCGGCTCCATCACCCAGTTCGGCCATAGCTTCAAGCGTCTAGGCTGGAACTGCCATTTCGTTGACCCTTCGGACCCCGAGAACTTCCGCAAGGCCCTAACGCCTAAATGTAAGGCCATTTTCATCGAGGTCCTGGCGAACCCCGGCGGCGTCGTTCTGGACCTTGAGGCGATCGTCGCCATCGCCAAGGACGCCAGCATCCCCTTGATCGTCGACAACACCATCGCGACGCCCTATCTGTGCCGGCCCATGGATTGGGGCGCCGACCTGATCGTTCATTCGACGACCAAGTTTCTGTCCGGGCACGGCACCTCCATGGGCGGCGCGCTGATCGAATCGGGGAAATTTGATTGGGCCAAGGACGGCAAATTTCCGACCATGACCGAGCCTGACCCTGCGTATCACGGGCTGACGTTTTATGAAACCTTCGGCGATTTCGGCTTCACCATGAAGGCCCGCACCGTGGCGCTTCGTGATTTTGGGCCGTCGATGTCGCCAACCAACGCATTTTACACCCTGACCGGGATTGAAACCCTGCCGCTGCGCATGGACCGGCACGTCGCCAACGCCGTTAAGGTCGCGGAATTTCTGGACGGCCACGCCGCCGTAAAATGGGTGTCCTATGCCGGCCTTAAATCCAGCCCTTATCACCAACTGGCCGAAAAATACCTGCCAAGGGGCGCCGGTTCAGTATTTACCTTCGGCCTCAAGGGCGGATACGAGGCCGGCATCAAACTGGTTGAGTCGGTCAATTTATTTTCCCACTTGGCCAATGTCGGCGACACCCGCTCGTTAATTCTGCATCCGGCGTCCACCACCCACAGACAGCTAACCGATGATCAGCGGGAAGCCGCCGGCGCCGGACCCGATGTCATCCGCCTGTCCATCGGCCTGGAAACGGTGGATGATCTGTTGGCCGACCTTGATCAGGGAATGTCTCAGGCGGGCAAAAAATAATATGAAGACCCCCCAGTCTCTGTTGGAACAGGGCTTCCAGCACCACCAGGCAGGGCGCATGAAAGAGGCCGAGGATTTTTACCGCCGCGCCCTCAAGGCCGACCCCAACCATCCCGACGGGCTTCATCTTCTCGGCATCGTCGTCAATGCCGACGGGCGCACGGACGAAGCCATGCCGCTTTTGGAACGTGCCGTAAAGGCCAATCCCGGAAACGCCGAATTTTCCAACAACCTGGGACAGATCTATAAATCGGTCGGGCGGATCGATGACGCCATCAACGCCTACCGTAACGCCATTGCCGCCGATCCGAACTTCTCCGATGCCCATAGCAACCTAGGCAATGCCTTGCTGGCAGCAGGAGAAGTTGATGAGGCCATCAGCCATTACCAAACTGCGCTTAAGGTCGATCCCAATAACGCCCGCGCCTATTACAACCTGGCCACCACCCAGTCCGGCCGAGGAGATTATATGGCGGCCATCGAAAGTTTTCGAAAGGTTTTGGTAATCGCCCCGGATTATGCCGAGGCCCACAACAACTTGGCAGAATGTCTAATCCAACAAGGTGCCCTGGACGAGGCTTATATTCACCTCCAGCGGGCAATGAAACTGGCCCCCGATCTAGGCGAGGCGCATGGCAATGCCGGTAATTTTTTAGCTTTTATTTCCGATTGGGGTTCGTCGTTGGAACGGTATACACGCGCCACCGAACTTGCCCCCGACCGTGCTGAAAACTGGGTCGGACTTGGCAACGCCCAGGAGAATATGGAGAAACCGGAAGACTCATTGGTCAGTTATCGGCACGCCGTCGAGGTTGATCCCGGCAATGCCAGTGCACTGGGAAGCCTGTGTTTTAAATTGATGGGTTCCTGTGGCTGGAAGGAACTTGAGCCCCTCTTGGGACGCCTTGACGAATTAAACCGAGAAGCCAGAGAACAAGGTAAAAAAATGGGTGAAAACCCCTTCATGAGCCTTTCTCGCTCTCCCGACTTGGACACAAATTTTGAGGTTTCTAAATCCTGGGGCAGCCACATCGAACGTACCGTGGCCGGTATGAAAGTGGATCTCCCCCTCCTGGAAAGGTGCCAACCGAAGCCGTTTTTGACCATCGGCTACTTGTCGGCGGATTTTCGCAATCACGTGATCGGGCACATGGTGCACGCCATGTTCGCCTTGCATGACCGAAATGCCTTCAAGGTCATCGGCTATTCGTCCGGCGCCGATGACGGCAGCGACAATCGCCGGGAAATCCAGGACGGCTGCGACGAATTCGTCGATATCCGGGAGATGTCGTCCCACGACGCGGCCCGGCGTATCGTTGAGGACGAGGTCGATATCATGGTCGATCTCAACGGCTATACCATCGGTGGCCGCCTTGAAATCGCGGCGATGAGACCGGCGCCCCTTCAAATTAACTTCCTCGGTTATCCCGGAACGGTGGGCGGGGGATTCTTCGATTACATCATCCTTGATGATGTCGTCCTGGACGATACCGAAGAATCCCTTTTCAGTGAAAATGTCATTTATTTGCCACCCTATT
>PTLL01000043.1 GCA_002938315.1 Alphaproteobacteria bacterium MarineAlpha3_Bin2
CCAATCGCACCAACAGCTAAGCCTTGGATTAGGCGTTTCGGAGAATCTCCATCCAAGAATGGAGCCAAAAATGAAGGAGCTTTCATGGGGTTTCCTTTTTCATATCCAGGGAGGAACATTCCTCCCTGTCATTAAAATTCTAGCTAGCCCCCATAAGGGCTAGACCTTGGCCTTGTTGAGCCTCTTCGCGCAGGCGGTGATAACGATCGATTTTGCCGTCTTTTCACCCGGCAGGGCGACGGCGAAGGTGCGCGCCAGGTCGTCGCGCGCCTTGTTGGCAGCGGTTTGATACCCTTCGAGGTTGACGGTGCTTTTGGTGGTCTTGAGATGGGCCTCTGCCAGCGAAACGCAGACGGCGGCCTGGGCGTTGATACTGGCGTCCTTTACCTGGGTTTCGTTGATTCCGGCAGTGACCACCCAGTCATTGGCGAAACCGAGAACGCTGATGATGAAGGCGCCGGCGATCAGGCCGATTACGAAGGGCATCGTAGCTTTGGGTAAAGTCATGGGAGGCACCTTATCTAGAGAGAGAAAATCGAAGGGCGCGGCGTGCCCGGCAGCAGCAATTCAGGATCACGATTTCCAAAAAATTCGATTCGGTCGGGCTAATCCAGTCGCGAGTCACCCGAACACCGGCGAGAGACGAACTCAAAGCGGACCCGGTCGTTAACTTATGATAATGCTTCCGAGAATTATGGCCGCCGCCACAGCGGCAGCCAGGGACCAGAACCTGGTATCGAGCTTCGCAGGTGATTTGTCAGATGCCAAGGTCCTGAGCCATTCTGGGGTGTTATTTGAATCTAAAAATAATATTTGAAAAACTAAAGAACAGATTACCCGCCTGAAAATAATTATACAAATAAAATTAAAGTAATTTTTTTGTTATTATTTATATTTATATTTCCGCCAATCCTGTCTAACCCGTTGTTTGTCCTGTTTATAAAGGCCAATAAACCGCCAAGGGCTGGTGGCCTGGATGGTCTGGGCGGAGGGACGGAAGTCACTCGACTACCACCGTGAGGCGCCGCGGGTCATTGACTTCTCCGGGAAATCCTGCTTTCGGGGGTAAAGTGGACGTCTCAGGTGTCTTCCGCGTCGGTGGCGAAACCGGCGCCGGCGGACCGGTAATCGTCCCGCGGCGGCGCGAAGATGTCTATCACCACGGCACCGTCCGGACCGGACGTGAGCCCGTGTTCGACACCGCCGGGGGTGCGCCAGAAGTCCCCGGCCGTAACCGGATGTTCGACACCGTCCTGGATGCGCACGCCGCTGCCTTCCAGCAGGACCCCCCATTGCTCCTCCGGGTGGCTGTGAATGCTGCCGACGGCATTGGGTTCGGCACGGACGACCGACAGCATCGCCTGATCGCCGGCAAAAATTCGGGTCTCCATGCCTTCGCAAAGAACCCGATGAATTCCCTGGCCCAGGTCGTTGAGATTGAAAAACAAGGGGTCGGACATCGTTTTCTCCTCATTATGTGGCGGCCAGACTTCACCGGCGAAGAACGGATGCGTCAGATACTGGCCAGAAAATTCTGGCGAAAGCGCACGCGGCAGGCGGCCATGTCCAGGTCGCGTTTGAAATCGCAGGGCGGGGTCGGAAGGATTCGAGTCAGCAGAAAGCGTGGCCCCGGCGCCTCGGCGATGAAAGCGGCCGCGTTTGTGATCTGGCCGGGTTCGGAAATAGTCATGGTCGATGCAATCCCGGCACCCTGGGCAATGGCTTCCAGGTTTGCCGTCTCCGCCGTGTGTCCTTTCTGTCCGCCGGTCTCACCATGCAGGGAATTGTCCTGGCAAACGACGGTCAGGTTTTGCGGTTGCACCGACGCGATGGTAACCAGCGCGCCAATCCCCATCAGCAATTCGCCATCGCCGGTGATCACCGCGACCTTCCGATCCGGCGCCGAGAGCGCCATACCGAGCCCCATGGGAACGGCGGCACCCATGGTGCCGGCCATGGAATAGAGATGGGCGCCGTCGCCGGTCAGCGATGCCGTATCGCGCGAGGCCCCGGCGAGACCGCTGATGAACAGCCATTCCTCGTGGTCGGGAAACAACCCGGGCAGGAGGTCGCGCCGATCGATGTTTGCGGGTGGTGATTGGACCATGTTCAGAACCCCTTCGCGCCAAGAAACTTCTGGCTGAGGACGATGGCCGCCGCCTGCGCCCCATTGCCCGATGCATTGACGGCAGCGGTGGTCGCCTTTTCCAAATCGTCGGGTCCTTCGACTTTAAATATCAGCACGCCGAAGGATTGCAGCAGCGTTTCCACTGCCTCCCCCATGGGATATTGCCAGGGATTCTGTTCGCCGTAGTCACCGCGCATGCTGATCATCAGCAGCAACGGAAAGCGCGCGCCCTTGGCCAGCGATAGATAGTTCGGACAATTGCCGACACCGCTGGACTGCATGCACAGGACGGCCCGCTCCCCCACCAAGTCAGCGCCGGCGCAAATGGCGACGCCTTCCTCTTCGGTAGTCAGTAAGACGGTGCGGGTGTCGTTGTGCTTGTCCGCTAGGGCGATCAACCGGTCGTTGCCAGCGTCGGGTACGTGCGCAAACAACTTGACGCCCGCATCACGCAAAATGTCGAACATTGTGCCAGACCATTCGGCGTGAGGGTGGTTGTTGGCCATATACACTTTCCTTCTAGGTTCTCAAATACACGTCACTCACTATTTTCATCAACAGGATAGGAGATGGCCACCTACTATTCCAATCGAACTCATGAATGTCCGCTATTGGGGACAAAAGATAAAGGGCCGCCCTGGAAGGAGCGGCCCTGAACTTTAACGGGTTGTGTCGGAATGGGTCTTTATTAGCGCAAATTCGTCATCGCGGATGATTTCATCCGCTCGGGATTTGCTCTAGAAGCCGCCGCCCATGCCGCCCATGCCACCCATGCCACCCATGTCGGGGGCTGCCGGCATGGCGTCTTTCTTCTCCGGCCTTTCGGCGACCATGGCTTCGGTGGTGATCAACAGACCGGCTATCGACGCCGCATCCTGAAGGGCGGTACGCACGACCTTGGTCGGGTCGATAATGCCCTTCTTGATCATGTTCACATATTCGCCGTTCTGGGCGTCGAAGCCGAGGTTTTTGTCCTTCCTATCGAGCAGCTTGCCAGCAACCACGGCGCCATCTTCGCCGGAGTTTTCGGCGATCTGGCGAACCGGTGCCTGCAAGGCGCGGCGGACGATTTCGACACCGACACGCTGGTCGTCGTTTTCGCCAGTGACTTTATCGAGCGACTTGATGGCATAGAGAAGCGCCGCACCACCACCGGGAACAACGCCTTCCTCAACCGCGGCGCGGGTCGAGTTGAGGGCGTCATCGACACGGTCACGGCGTTCCTTGACCTCGACCTCGGTGGCGCCGCCGACACGGATGACAGCCACACCGCCGGCCAGCTTGGCCAGGCGTTCCTGCAGTTTTTCCTTGTCGTAGTCGGACGAGGTTTCATCGATTTGCGAGCGGATCTGGGTGCAGCGGGCTTGGATGTCCTTTTTCTTGCCAGCGCCTTCGACGACGGTGGTCTCATCCTTGGTGATGATCACCTTCTTGGCGGAGCCCAGCATGTCCATGGTGACGTTTTCGAGCTTGATGCCCAGGTCTTCGCTGATCACCTGGCCGGCGGTCAGGATGGCGAGATCTTCCAACATCGCCTTGCGGCGGTCGCCGAAACCGGGCGCCTTGACGGCGGCCACTTTCATGCCGCCCCGCAGCTTGTTGACGACCAGGGTCGCCAGCGCCTCGCCTTCGATGTCCTCGGCGATGATCAGCAACGGACGGCCCGACTGAACCACCTGTTCCAGAAGCGGCAGCAGGGGTTGAAGACCACTGAGCTTGCTTTCGTGGATCAGGATGTAGGGGTTTTCCATCTCGCAGTTCATCTTGTCGGCGTTGGTGATGAAGTAAGGAGAGGTATAGCCACGGTCGAACAACATGCCTTCGACGACGTCCAACTCGGTGTCCAGGCCTTTGGCCTCTTCCACCGTGATGACGCCTTCATTGCCGACCCGTTCCATGGCTTCGGCGATCATTTCACCGACTTCGGTGTCGCCGTTGGCGGATATGGTGCCGACCTGACAGACCTCTTCGCTGGTGGAGACCGGCTTGGAGGACTTCTGCAGGGCATCAACCACCTTACGGACGGCCAGATCGACGCCGCGCTTGAGGTCCATGGGGTTCATGCCGGCGGCCACCGACTTGGTGCCTTCACGGATGATGGCTTGCGCCAAAATGGTCGCCGTGGTGGTGCCGTCGCCGGCTTCTTCATTGGTCTTGGAGGCGACTTCGCGGACCATCTGGGCGCCCATGTTTTCGAACTTGTCGGCAAGCTCGATCTCCTTGGCGACGGTAACGCCGTCCTTGGTAATGCGCGGTGCGCCGAAGGCCTTGTCCAAGATGACGTTGCGGCCCTTGGGGCCCAACGTGATCTTGACCGCGTCGGCCAGAATGTCGACGCCGGCAAGCATGCGCGTGCGGGCGTCGGTGCTGAATTTAATTTCTTTAGCTGGCATTGTATCCGTCCCTTATTTTGAAGTAATGATGCCCATGATGTCGGACTCTTTCATAATGATCAGCTCGTCACCGTCGATGGTGACTTCGGTGCCCGACCATTTTCCGAACAAAATTTTGTCTCCGGCCTTAACGTCCAATGGCGTCACCTTGCCATCTTCGCTTTTGGCCCCGGAACCGACGGCGATCACTTTTCCCTCCATCGGCTTTTCCTGAACGGTATCGGGAATGATTATCCCGCCCGCGGATTTCGTGTCCTGCTTTACACGTTTAACCAAAACGCGGTCGTGCAGCGGTTTGAATTTCATCACTTGTTCTCCATGAACTCTTTTAATTTCAAATAGATAGGGAGGATTGCTAGCGCTCCGCCCCGTTGAGTGCCAAACATTTAGGTGTGTTGTCCCCGCCTGTCAAGGGCTGCGGGAAATTATATGAGTTTTAACGCCGGATAATGTCGGGATGGCGGGCAACCACGGCGGCATCCCAGACGGCGATAAAGCGCGATCGGTACCGATAGACGGCCTCCGGCGTAGCATTCGTCGGCAGGACGTTGTGATAAGCGATGATTTTAGCGTCCGGATGGGCCTGGATATATTTCTCCGTATCGGGGTGAAACATGCCGACCTGGGTGATCGGTTTTTCAAGCCGTCCGAGGAAATTGTATTGGCCGTGGTATTTGCTGTAATTGGCCAGCGGCACACCGTCACGCTGCCATTGCGACAATTTCAACGCCAACGGCTTGAGGTCATAAGCGGTGGCCAGCACCGGCTGTATCGCCAGATGTACGACGACGACCATTACGGTGCTAACGGCGGCCAGCCCACAGATCCGGCCGACCAAAGACATCCCGCCCAACGCCATCACAGCCAAACCCGCGGCAACCAACACGCCCCCCCACCCGGTACCGACTAAATCCAGCCATGGCGGCGCCGACGGCAACGGCAACTGATTGAGGCCGACCAGTAACGCCCCCAGGATGACCGCCAACAAGCCGGGGTAAATCTGATCCCGTTTGCTAATTGACGCCGCGTCTCCACCCAACGACAGCAACCGTGCGGCAATCAGGGCCAGGGCCGGCAGTTCCGGCAGCAGGTAATGCGGTTGCTTACCACTAATTGCGGAAAACACCACCATCGCCGGCACAAGCCAGGCAAAGCAGAAGCGCATTTCGCCGGAACCGCCCACCTTGGAAAAATTCCGCGCGGCCTTCCACACTGGCGGCCACACCAGCCACGGCAGCGCCATCACCGGCAACACGGCGCCAAAAAACCACCACGGCTGGCGATGGGCGAACGACGACACCACCCGGCCCGCAGACTGACCCCAGAAAATCGCTTCTTGGTAGGCCTCGCCGCCGGCAATGCCGGCGGGAATAGCCCAGGCCAGGCCGATGCCTGCGCCCAGGATGACCGCAACGAAAACGCCCGCGTACCAGATGCCCTTGCGCCCGTCCCATATCCTAGAAACCCCCCTGCCCCACCACGGCGCGGCCAATGCCACCGGCAACGTGTGCAACAGGATCGCCGGGCCCTTGGTCAGGACGCCGAAGCCGATGCCGACGCCGAGCAAGAAAAACCCGCCCCAGCCGCCATGCCGCCATGCCCGGACCGTGCCGATCAGGCCAGCCAAGGTGAACGCGGTCAGCATCATGTCGAACATGGTCAGGGTCGTGAACAAGGCCCAGAACAGGCCGCCGAACAGCATCAGCGGTGCGATCGCGGTGACGGTGGGGTGATCCGGCCACAGTTCGCGTGCCAGCCGTGCCGTCAGGAATAAACTGGCCAGCCCGAACAGCGGCGCCACCAGCCGCGGCCACCATTCGTTAACGCCAAACACCCCCCAGCCCAGATTGATCAGCCAGAATAACAGTGGCGGCTTGTGGCTATAGGTCTCGCCGTTAAGGTGCGGCACCAGAAAATCGCCGCCGAACCACATCTCCCAGGCGACGGCCAGATACCGGGTTTCGTCCACCGGCATCAACGGCCGGGTCAGGACTGCCGCCGCCATGACAACAATCCACAACCCGGTCCACACCCAAGGCGCTTTGGCGGTCACCGGCATCTTATTCTTGTCCCGGATTGGATACGGATTCGGATACAGGGTCTAGCTGACGGTCGACCTCATCATCAAAGCTCAATCCGTGCCGGTGGCGGCGGTATAAACAAATCCCCATGGCGCCAGAAGCCGCGAACAGAACGGCAGCGAGAGCAATACGGAACCAGGGGTCGATGCCGACACCGCTGCCGACTAGGGCGAACACCAGCGTCTGCGGCAGATAGCCGATCAGGGAGCCGGCGAAAAACGGCGTCGCGCGCACACTGGATACCCCGGCCGCCAAATTGGTCGCCAGGTTACTGCCCAACGGCAGGAAGCGAATCAGCAAGGTCATGATGAACGGGTTTCCACTGAGAAACCTGTCGATGCGTTTGATCTTTGACGGGAACCGGTGGGCGACGAAATCCCGGCCCAGGAACCGGGCGTATTGAAAGGCGGCGATACAGCCCAGCGTCACCGCCACCAGCGTCAGCCCGGTGCCGGCGGCAAGTCCAAACGCATACCCGCCCAGAAAGCCGACCAATTGCCGGGGCAGACCGACCGCCGTGAACACCATGCCACCGGCGATGAAAACTACCCAGCCTCCGAGGCCCTGGCCGCGCACATTGGCGTCGATCCAGGCTTCATCGAAAATCGCGACGACATCGGTCGACTTCATCACGCCGACCACCAACACTAGCGATAGGAACAATGCCGAAGAGCGGAGCAGCACCTTGGCGCTCATGCGTCCCGGTCTCCGTTTTTACCCCTGCCGCTATCGGACTCGATTTCCGGTCGCGCCGCCCGCCGCTTCAACCACCACACCCCAAACAGATCGACGATGCCGACGCCCAAGCGGTCGAACAGACCATATTTGGTGACGCCCTCAAGCCGGGACCGATGATTCACCGGCACCGAAAGCACGCGACCTCCCAAGCGCAGCATCAAGGTCGGCAGGAACCGATGCATGTGGTCGAAAGCGGGCATCGCGTTAAAGGCCACGCGGGAAAACACCTTCAATCCGCAGCCCGTATCCGGCGTCCCGTCGCCCAGCAGCGACGCCCGAACGGCATTGGCGATCTTGGATGACACCCGCTTAAGCCACGGATCCTGCCGCCGCGTCCGCTGACCGGCGACCAGCAAACGGTCGCGGTCCGCGTCGGCCGCGAACGCCGCCAGTAATTTCGGAATGTCGGCGGGATCATTCTGGCCGTCGCCATCGAGGGTAATGATGGTCGGCGCCAAGGCCCGGTTGATGCCCGTGATGATGGCGGCACTTTGCCCCGCCGATGCGGCATGACGGATGATGCGCAGCTCAGGGCAACCCTTGGCCTGTTCGCCCAAAACTGCAGTCGTCTCGTCGGTGCTGCCGTCATCGACATAAATGATTTCATAGGCCGCATCCAACCCCGCCATGACCGCGCTTATTTCAGCGATCAGGGAGGCAATGTTGCCAGCCTCGTTCCGGACCGGGACAACGACGCTGTATGCAAGCGAGACCGTAGAATTTTTGGCAATCAATGAACTTTCCTATCCGCCAGGAGAACCAATGGCCGCTGGTATAACGCCCGGCCCCATTAACGAAAAGGCCTTTCCGGTCTTCTCATTATTCTGATTTCGCCTGTAACCGATCCAGCCGGAGCCGTTGACGGGCATCCGTCAACCGCCGGGATGCGGCGATAACGGCAACAAAGGTGCCGAACCCGGTGCCACCGCCGATTAAAAACATAATCAAAATCTGGTATTTGACCGCTTCCACCGGCTCCACACCGGCTAAGATCTGGCCGGTCATCATGCCCGGCAAGGAGACCAGTCCCGCCGCCGCCATGCCGTTGATGGTGGGGATCAGCCCGGCGCGCATGGCATCACGCCGAACGCCCCGCATCGCCTCACCGATGTCGGCGCCCAGCATCAACTGCGCCTCGATAGCGTTGCGGCTGAGGACGGCGCCGCTAACCAGCCTTTCAAGGCCGAGACTAACGCCGTTCATGGTATTGCCCAGAATCATGCCGAGAATGGGAAGCGCGAAACGCGGATTGTACCAGGGGTCGGCGTGAATCTGGGTTGTCAGGCCGAACACGGTGACGATCAGCCCCGCCGACATCATCGCACTGGTGCCGATGCCATAGGACCAATAGCCTTCGAACCGGCGGTCTTGTCGGGCCATGGCCTCGCGCCCGGCAAACAACACCATGACAAAGGCCGCTAGCGCCGTTAACAAGGGCGAGGCCAAGGCGAACAGGGCCTTCAAGACCAATCCGACCATGGTCAGTTGCACCACCATGCGCGTCGCCGCGATCAACAATCGTTGGCCCAGGCCCAGTTGAAATGCCATCGACAATCCGGCGTTGAAAATCAGCAACAAACCGGCAATGGCGATGTCCCAATAACTGAGGGTGATGAAAATCATGATCCCGCCCCTGGCCCCATCGCCTTCAACACCCCCGCCGCCATCTGGAAGTGCCGGGACGCCATGCGTGCCGCCTGGTCCGCGTCATGGGTGACCAGCATCATCGCGACACCTTCGCTGCGCCGCTCATGCAACAAGGCTTCGACCTTGGCCGTGGCTTCCGGGTCAAGCCCCGATGTCGGCTCATCAAGCAACATCACCCGAGGCGCGGTCAGGAACGCCCGGACCATGGCCAGGCGCTGCTTTTCCCCGGTCGACAGGCGGGCCACCTGCCAATCCAGGGCGTCTGCGGTAAGCCCTAAGCGGACCATTAAGGGCGCCGCCAGGGCGGGGTCGTCGAAATGAGAAGCCACCCGGTCCGCCCACCATCCGGCTTCGGCCGGGACATAGACAATGCGGTGGCGCCATTCGGGTGCGGGCATGGCGTCGCGGGCGCGTCCCTCCAACGACACGTCGCCTTCATTGGGGTCGAGATCGACGATGGACCGCAACAGTAATGACTTGCCGGCGCCCGACGGCCCGCCAATGGCGATGCATTCGCCCTCGGCAAGGTCTAGGTCCAAAGGTGCGATGCCGGGCCGTTCCAAATGGCGGATTTTCAACACAAGCCTCTCCCCCAGTCCCATATTGGCGGACACTACACCGCTCGACAAGCGGCGACGAACTTTAAAGGCACCGAATCAGCGTCACCGAATAATCCCAGATACGCCAAGTCCGTACTAATACCCCATCCCCGCAAAGGCCTATTTGCCAAGGAATTCCGCCCCTAATTGCGGCTTAAAAATAAGGCTTGCGCCCCACACCCGAACCGGGGTATTTCCCGCTCAACATGCTCATGGTTTCGGGATTTTTTCGAAATGAACGCGCTGATCTTAAATGACCGCGCCGCTCCTTTTCCCGGACTCGGAATCCCTCCATTTCAAACCGGTCGCCTGCATTCCGCCGGTCCCGCGATATGTTTGAATCGTTGCTCTTAGTTTGAGGATATATGAAAGCATGACCACCTATGTGAACGGCCTCAAAGAAACCACGACCAAAGATCTCAGCAAATTTTACAAGCTCGAACGGACGATTCACGATCTCTCGTCGAAGCCGGTGCTCGGCATCGGCATCGCCGCCATATTCCTGTCCATTATCTGGCTCGCCACCCACACCTTGACCGCCGGGGTCGAAAACCAGGCATTCATTGTCGCCGCCGGGGTCATCGGCGGCTATATGGCATTGAATATCGGTGCCAACGATGTCGCCAACAACGTCGGCCCGGCGTTCGGGGCAAAATCGCTGACCATGGTCGGCGCGCTGATCATTGCCGCCATCTTCGAGACCGCCGGTGCCGTGCTCGCCGGTGGCGACGTGGTCAAAACCATCTCTAAGGACATTATCGATCCGTCACTGATTCCCAACACCAAGGTCTTCATGATGCTGATGATGTCGGCATTGCTGTCTGCCGCCATGTGGATCAATTTAGCCACCTTTTTCGGCGCCCCGGTGTCAACCACGCACTCCATCGTCGGCGGCGTCCTGGGGTCGGGCATTGCGGCGGCAGGGGCCACAGTCGTCAATTGGGGCGTGATGACCAAGATCGCCGCAAGCTGGGTGATCTCACCGGTGCTGGGCGGGATCGTCGCCGCCATGTTCCTGGCTTTCATCAAGAATCGGGTGCTGTACCAGAAAGACACCATCGCCGCCGCCAAGCACTGGGTGCCGATCCTGGTTTCCCTGATGGCCGGCGTGTTTGCCGCCTACCTGTCCGTAAAGGGGCTTAAACGGGTGTGGACGCCGGAACCCTGGATGGTCGTCGTCATCGGCGCCGGTTTCTTCGCCGCCACCTATGCCGTCGTCAAACCGCTGATCGCCAAACGGTCGCAAGGCATGGCCAACACCAAGAAGACTATTCGTGGCTTGTTCCACATTCCGTTAATCTGCGCGGCGGCGTTATTATCCTTCGCCCACGGCGCCAATGACGTCGCCAACGCCGTCGGGCCGCTGGCCGCTATCGTCAATGCGGCGTCGACCGGCGCCGTTACCGCCAATGTTGGCATCCCGGCCTGGGTGCTGTTTGTCGGCGCCGCCGGAATTACCATGGGGCTGATGTTGTTCGGGCCGAAATTGATTCGCACCGTCGGCGTCAAAATCACCCGCATGAACCCGATGCGGGCCTATTGCGTGGCGCTATCCGCCGCGATCACGGTGATCGTCGCCTCTGCGTTCGGGCTGCCGGTCAGTTCCACTCATATTGCCGTCGGCGCGGTGTTCGGGATCGGCTTCCTGCGTGAATACCATTCGTCCAAGGGCACCCACATGGGTGGATACGCCAAAAAAGCGCCCGGCTTATCGTCCCCCCGGCCGCCGTCGAAATGGGACCTGCTGCCGGGGGAGGAAAAAACCCGGCGTAAAAAACTGGTGCGCCGGCAATACCTATGGTCGATCATCGCCGCCTGGCTGATCACCGTGCCGCTGTCAGCCCTTTTCGCCGGCGGCATCTATATCGCGCTCAATGAATTCGTGATTTGAGAATTCATGACAACATCCTGATAGGGAAAGATTTTATTTACCTCTCCGGGGTATAGTTGGCGGGGGGTTAACCATGGTCACCTATTCCAGCATTATTACCAAATGCTGGCGCGTGATCGGCAACGATCACATGATTCTGGTGTTCCTGGCGATGATCGCAGGCGGTCTCGCCGGCAGCGCCGTGACCCTTTTCCGTGAATTCATCGCCTTGATCCAGGCCCTATTGTTCGGATCCACCTCTGAACGTCTGTTCGTCAATGCCGACGCCCTGGCGTGGTGGAAAATTCTTCTGGTGCCGGTAGTGGGCGGCCTGGTGGTGGGCGCGGTGGTCCATTTTCTGCTGCCGCAAAAACGCCCCCATGGCGTCGCCGACGTGATTGAGGCCAGCGCGCTCAAGGGCGGGCGGATGTCATCCCGGACGGGTCTGGTGGCGGCGCTGGCAAGCGCCATTTCCATCGGCACCGGCGCCTCGGTGGGCCGCGAAGGCCCGGCGGTGCATCTGGGCGCCAGCCTGGCCGGGTGGATGGGCCGGCGGTTGCATTTGACCCGATCACTGACCCGCACGCTTCTCGGCTGCGGCGTGGCCGCCGCGGTGGCGGCGTCCTTCAACGCGCCGATTGCCGGCGCCCTGTTCGCCAGCGAAGTGGTGATCGGCCATTACGCGCTTAGGGCCTTCGCCCCCATCGTCATCGCCTCTGTCGCCGGCACCGCAGTTTCCAGGGCCTTTTTCGGCGATTTTCCGGCATTTGCCTTGGCAGAAACGCCGCTGGCGTCGTTTTGGGAATTCCCGGCCTTCGTCGGGCTGGGCGTCACCGCCGGCATTGCCGCCATCGTCTTCATGCATACCATTTTTTCGGTTCAGCAACTGTCCACCAAAACCCCCCTTCCCGGATGGTTGAAACCGGCCGTGGGTGGGCTGATGGTGGGCTTGATCGGGCTGGTGTTCCCCGAGGTGCTAGGGGTCGGCTACGGCCTTACCGAGGACGCGCTGCTGTTCAATATTTCACTGTCGATGCTTGTCGTCCTTTGCTTGGCCAAGATCGCCGCCACCGCTATCAGCATCGGCTGGGGCTTTGCCGGCGGTGTGTTCTCGCCGTCGCTGGTTATCGGTGCGCTGCTCGGCGGCGCGTGGGGGGTCGTCGTTACCTCCCTGTTCCCCGAGTATTCCTCCGGCGCCAGCGCCTATACCCTGGTCGGCATGGGCGCCGTGACCGCCGCCGTCCTCGGCGCCCCAATTTCAACGACGCTGATTATTTTCGAGATGACCGGTGATTACGCCCTCACCCTTGGCGTCATGGTTGCCGTGGTCATCGCGTCTGAAATCACCCAACAGTTCTATGGCCGTTCCTTCTTCTCCGAGCAACTGAAACGCCGCGGCATCGACCTAAAGGGCGGGTTTGAAGCTGATATCATGCATTCGATCCGCATCGGCACCATCCTCGCCAGGGATTCCGAATTGGTATCCATGGATGTCTGCCTGCCGGATTTGAGGACGATGCTGCAAAATTCCAAAATCGGGGAAATTTATGTGATCCGCGATTCCGGTGCACTGTACGGCACCATCACGCTCGCCGACATGAGTGAGGCCGCTTTCGATAAGGCCTATGATGACCTGCTCAGGGCTGGCGATGTCGCCCGCACCGGGCCGCAGGTCCTATGCGAAGATGACGACCTGGAGGCGGCGCTGTCACAATTGGCGGAAACCGGTGAGGATCGGGTCGCCGTCGTCGACGATACCGACACCATGATCTTCAAGGGCTACGTCACCCACGCCGGCGTGATGGCCGCCTACAACAAGGCGTTATTGAAAACCCGTCACGATGAACACGGCGAGTAACCAATTAAAATTAGAGCCTGTTCTTGTTCAGCTTCAGCCAGTCATGGCGATCCCTGGAGGGAACCTTGACGGTCTTGATATCCAGGTTGCCGTCCCTGACCGGCAACAGGTCGATGGGGATTTCGGCGCCGGCATTGCCATGCGCCCTAATCTTTCGATAGAAATCGGCGATTCCGGACACCCGCCTGCCGCCGATGCCAATGATGATGTCGCCGGGCAAAATTCCCGCTTCGGCCGCCGGGCCGTCAGTGGCGAGACGGACAACGATGACCCGGCCGTTGGTTTCATTGGTGTAAATCCCCAGCCACGGGTGCGACGTCATGGACCGACGGCCTTTTTCCAACAGGTCCTTCAGGATCGGCTTTAACAGATCAATGGGAACAAACATGTTGCCCTGCACCGGCGCGTCCGGGCCAGCGGCGTCATTGACCATCAACGAGCCAACCCCGACCAGGCGGCCTTCCCGGTCGATCAGCGCGGCGCCGCCATAATGAGGAAAGGGGGGCACGGTAAAGATGGCGCTGTCGAGTAGATATTCCCAATAGCCGGCGAATTCCCGGCGTGAAGACACGCGCGCTGGCATTACCGGCATCGGCCCGCCCTTGGAAACGACGATCACGTTGGTTCCTTCGGACAAATCTGCCGAGGCGCCCAATTTTACCGGTTTCAAGCCCAGCGGCCGTTTGGCCCTGAGCAACCCGAAGCCGGAAGAATGGTCATAGGCTATAAGCGATGCCGGCACCAACTCACCGTCGGCGTTGGTGACCGCGGCCTTTTCGGCCTCTAAGATCAGATAGCCGATAGTCAGGACTAGGCCGTCGTCATCAATAACGATACCGCTGCCGGACCGCATCCCGCCCAGGGTTCGCACGGTGCGGGCGTCGTCGGGGATAATGGCGCTGATGGCAACCACCGAAGAGATCACGTTTTCGGTCAAGTCCTTTTCGGCGGCGGCGAGAGGCCCGGCCGCAAAGGCCGCCACGAAAACGCCTAGGCAGAACCGCGCCAACCATCTTTTTACCGAATATGCCATCATGAGCGGTTCTCCACCGGCCCCTTTCAATGGTATCAACCGGATTCTATCACGTTTCGGTGCGGGTCCGGGGAAAAAGCGGCGGCACTCATGGGAGATACGTTATATAAGGGGAACATGTCCGATCTTCCCGATCTCTCTGATCCTCCCCAACCGGATCTCCCCGCCCCATCCAGCGGCGATGGGCACGGGTATCTTGAAACCCTCAACGACAGTCAGTTGGAGGCGGTCGAGGCCATGGACGGGCCGGTGCTGGTACTGGCGGGGGCCGGTACAGGCAAAACACGGGTACTGATTACCCGGCTTGCCCATATCCTGATGCAGGGGCGCGCCAACCCGCATCAAATACTGGCCGTCACCTTCACCAACAAGGCGGCGCTGGAAATGCGGGAAAGGGTGGCGGCGTTGGTCCAGCGTCCGGTGGAGGGGTGGTGGGTCGGCACCTTTCACGCCACCGGCGCCCGCATTCTCCGCGCCCATGCCGACACCGTCGGGCTGAAATCCAACTTCACTATTCTCGATGCCGATGATCAGATCCGCCTGGTCAAACAATTGATGCCCAACCACCAAATTGATGACAAGAAAACGCCACCCCGCGCCGTCAGCGGCATCATCCAGCGCTGGAAGGACCGCGGCTTACCCCCGGATAAGGTATCCGACGCCGAGGCGACGACCCAGGCCGGCGGCGGGGCGCATGCGCTTTATGCCGAATACCAGGACCGGCTCAAGGTTCTCAACGCCGCCGATTTCGGCGACCTGTTGCTGCATGGGCTGACGCTGTTTCAAGACCATCCCGACATCCTCAAATCCTACCAGCACCGATTCCGTTACCTGCTGGTCGATGAATACCAGGACACCAACGTCGCCCAATACCTGTGGCTGCGACTGTTGGCGCAGGCGCACAAGAACATTTGCTGTGTCGGCGACGACGACCAATCAATCTATTCCTGGCGCGGCGCCGAGGTCGAAAATATCCTGCGCTTCGAAAAAGACTTTCCCGACGCCCGGGTTGTTCGCCTAGAACGCAATTACCGCTCGACACCGCATATCCTGGCCGCGGCGTCCGGCTTGATCGACCATAACGAAGGCCGTCACGGCAAGACCTTGTGGACCGATCTCAATGACGGCGAAAAGGTGCGGGTAACGGGGGTTTGGGACGGTGAGGAAGAAGCACGGATTACCGGCGAAGAGATTGAGGCCCTGCACACCAAGAAACAACCCCTGAACCAGATCGCGGTGCTGGTCCGGGCCGGGTTCCAGACCCGCGAGTTCGAGGAGCGCCTGATCACGCTCGGCGTGCCCTACCGGGTCATCGGCGGGCCCCGGTTTTACGAGCGCCAGGAAATCCGCGACGCCATCGCCTACTTGCGGGTTACCGTGCAGCCCGACGACGACCTGGCCTTTGAGCGCATCGTTAATTTACCGAAACGCGGCCTTGGCCCGGCGACCCTGCAAACGGTGCACCGGCTAGCCCGGGCCGAGGGCATCCCGTTGACCCAGGCAGTGGAGCGCCTGGTCGAAAGTGACGAGATCAAGCCGAAACCGCGGGAAACCCTGGCGGCGTTGTTGGAGAGTTTCCGGCGCTGGCGCGGGGATGTGGGGCTGCTGCCGCATCCTGAACTGGCCGAACAAATCCTCGATCAATCAGGCTACACCGCCATGTGGCGCGACAAACAAACCGTGGACGCGCCGGGACGGCTGGAAAACCTCAAGGAAATGATCATCGCGCTGGAGGATTTCGAGACCTTGGGCGAATTCATGGAACATGTCAGCCTGGTCATGGAAAACGACGACTCCAACGTCACCGATAAAGTGAATCTGATGACCCTGCACGGCGCCAAGGGCCTGGAATTCGACACCGTGTTCCTGGCCGGTTGGGAGGAAGGGCTGTTCCCCCACCCGAGGACGCTGGACGATAGCGGCGTCGCCGGGTTGGAGGAAGAACGCCGCTTGGCCTATGTCGGCCTGACCCGGGCACGCAAGCAGGCCTTCGTCACCTTCGCCGCCAACCGCCGCATCCATGGCCAATGGAATTCGGCGATGCCATCGCGCTTCATCGATGAGCTTCCCGAAGACCATGTCGATATCCGGTCGCCCACCGGGCTGTACGGCGGCGGGCAAGCCGGCGGCTTTTCCGATCGATCCGGCGTTTTCGACAATAACCGGCGTCAACGCGGACAATGGCGGTCGCGCCCGGAACTGGTCGAGGACGTCGCCCGTTCCTCTGATGACACCGACTTTCAGGTCGGCCAGCGGGTGTTCCACCAGAAGTTCGGCTATGGCAAGATCAACGCCGTTGACGGCGGCAAGCTGGAAATCGCCTTTGAGAAGGCCGGCGACAAGAAGGTCATGGCCAGCTTTGTCGACGTGGTGTAACCGGGACCGATGACCCAGCCGACGTTCCTGTGGCGGATTGAAATGCGGTCTCCTGCCGGCGCCGTTGACGGGTTCGAGAAAGCGCTTGAGCCTTTTTGCGTGGCTATCTCAACAATCGCCGAAACCGATTCCGATGACCCCAACGACTTCTGGCGAATCGAGGGTTTTACCGGCGCCGAACCCGACGAAAAAACCATCACCCTGGCCATCAACAAGGCCGCCCGGAAGCTCAGCATCGCACCGCCGGCGCCGAACATTAAACTGCTTCCGGCTAAGGACTGGGTGAGGGAGAACCTAGCCGGGTTTCCGCCAATTCGAATCGGGCGTTATTTCATACACGGGTCCCACTTCGAAAGCCGCCCCCCGGCGGGTCTTGTGGCGATCAAGCTGGATGCCGGCGGCGCCTTTGGGTCCGGCGAACACCCGACCACGGCGGCCTGTTTGCAAACCCTGGACCGGCTATCCAAGCATCGAAAAATCCGCCGGCCCCTCGACATGGGTTGCGGGTCGGGCATTCTGTCGCTGGCCATGGCCAAGACCTGGAAGGTTCCCGTCATTGCCTGCGATATCGATGCAGAAGCCGTCCGGGTGACAACCCAGAACGCCCGGCAAAACGGCGTCGGGCGTTTGGTGCGGGCCGAAACGGGCCCAAGTTACCGGACGCCCAGGGTCATGGCCGGCGGACCCTATGATTTGATCTGCGCCAACATCCTGGCCCGCCCCTTGTGCCACATGGCAGGAAGCGCCGCCAAGGCGTTGGACCAGGGCGGCATCATTATTTTATCGGGGATGTTAACGCGCGACGCCATGCGGGTCATCGCCCGACACCAGGCGCATGGGTTCCATTTGGTCAGCACCTTGGCGATCGACGGTTGGCAGTCTCTTGTAATGAAATTAGGCTAACCCATGGCCGACACACCGACCCGCAAGGAACGCCGTGCTCAACGTAAGTTGGCGAAAAAGGCGCTGGCCAAGGATCCCCAGGGGGGCCAGGTGGTAAAAGCCGCCCAGGCGTTCGAGGACGGCATGGCCCTGCACCAAGCCGGGCAATTGGCCAAGGCGGAGGCGGCCTATCAGAGCGCCGTCACCGCCAACGGAGAATTCGCCGAGGCGCATCTCAATTTGGGCGTCGTTCTGCATGCTCAAGGAAAATTCGATGCCGCCTTGGGCCCTATCCGGCGGGCACTAACCCTCAACCCGGCTATGGCCGAAGCCCATTACGCCCTCGCCGCCGTCTATCAGGACCAAGACAATCCCGAAGACGCCGCCGGTGGTTTATCCCGCCGTCATCGCGTTGGGATTCGATTCGATCTGGTTCGGCATTATCGTCGTCAAAATGGCCGAGGTTTGCCTGATCACGCCGCCGGTGGGATTGAACTGCTTTGTCGTCAACGGTGTCAGGCCGGACATTTCGCTGTTGACGATCTTTCGCGGCATCACGCTGTTTTTTGTCGCCGACGTCATTACCATCGGCGTGTTATTGGCATTCCCCGGCATCATCACCTGGCTGCCGGCGCTGCTGCGCTGATCAGGCAGAAATTACGGCTGTCTAAAAAAGGGATAGTTTTCCGAGAAACCAAACAGTCCCCCGGACTGTTTGGTGGTGGGCACGGCTGGGATTGAACCAGCGACCCCTCCCGTGTGAAGGGAGTGCTCTCCCGCTGAGCTACGCGCCCGTTTGGCTTCGGAATTCGCCCATA
>PTLL01000044.1 GCA_002938315.1 Alphaproteobacteria bacterium MarineAlpha3_Bin2
TTTTCATATTTGTTTTTCAGCATCCAGGGGGATGGATGAACAAAGACAACAACCTCGACCATGAATTCCTTGAACTGCGCCCCAGCGACGAGGCCGAGCGCACGTTTATGGGCGGGCAAACCCTGCGCGCCCGCCGCCGGTTGTTTCTGTTGTCGGGCTTGGTTGCCCTAGCCGCCTTTGCCGGGCTTTATGTGTTTGTTGAAAGCAGATTTTTTTCGGCCCTGGATGATTGGTCGCGGGCCGAGCGCTTGGCGTCTTTAGTGTCTCAAATGGAAAAGGGAATCGCCAACGCCCGGGCCGAAGAAAAGTCGTTTCTGCTAAAAAAGGATCCGGCCATTGCAGACGGCTTCGGCACCCATCTAAAGGCCGTTTTCAATGCCATCTCCCGGCTTTCCCGGATGCCGGAAAGCGCCGCCATGCGGAAACAAATCGCAACGCTTCGTGATGGTCTTAGCCAGTACGATGAATTTTTTGCCCAATTGGTGGCATCGGAAAAGGCCCTGGGGCTGACCGATGGCACCGGCTTGAACCTTGATCTTAAAAACGCCACCGAGGACTTGCAGGCGAAATTTTCAACCGCTGGCTACGCCAACCTTGCCGGTCAAATTTCGCGCATTAACCAGGAAGGCAAAGAAACACTGCTGTCGGGATACAAATTAGGGGTAGAGGAAATCCAGAAACGCTACCAAACCTTGATTGTCTTCCTGCAGGAAACAAAAATCCCCAAAAAGCGCAAAGTGGTGCTGCAGGATCTGTTGAAACAGCATGAAACCACCCTGCTGGCGATGATCAATGCGCGGTTCAATTTCATCGAAGAAACCCAGCGTTTCGATGACCTGGTCGCTTACCTGACACCGTCTACTGACGCTTTGGCCGGTTTTGCCCGCTCGTTGCGCGACGATACGGCAGAAAAACTGGGCTCCCTTAAGGGAGTATCGCGCTTAGTGATTAGCGCCAGCGGCGCCGTAGCCGTTATCGTGTTGATGTTGATCGGCCTTTCGGTGATCCGTTCCATGACCTCGCCGCTCAGGGACTTGGCGGCGGTATCGGGCCGCCTTGCCGAAGGCGACCGCAGCGTTTCCATCCCCGCCCGGGGCAACAGCTGCTCCATCGGCACCATCGCCAGGGCGTTGGATACCTGGGTGCGGGATTTGTCCGACCTGGAACACCTGCGCCAGGAATTGGAGCAAACCCACTCCCTTCTTGAGGACGCCCTGGCCGCCGTTGAAGATCAGGAAAAGGTTGCTTCCGCCGCCGCCCGAGCGGCGCTGCTTTCCGACGAAGAGGAAGAAGCCCCGACCCCGGTTCCTGCTGGCCCGATCCCCGAATCCATTCCCGTCGACGATTTAACCGCTGGCATTACCCGGGGCGGCCCGATTTCATCGGTCAGCCGCCAACTCGCCAGTTTCAGCCAATACGTGACGGCGGCCGCCGACGATGTGGAACGCACCGAAGCCCTGATCAACGGCTTGGATGACGCGGTTCGCCAAATTGACGACATGGCCGGATTGGTGATGGCGATTCGCGATCAGACCAATTTGCTGGCCTTCCGCTACGGGCCGAAGGATGACGGGCCTGACAATCTGGTCATTCTGTCCGGTGAGGATAAGGCGCCGGTAGAGCATTCCCGTTTCTCGGACGTCGATATGGCAAAACGTTTCGACGCTATCCGGGACGTCACCGAGCGCGCTGAGAGAACCACGGGGGCGGTGCAAAATACCATGATCGATGTCACCAGAATGGCGCAGGACATTGCCGCTACCGCATCAGCCCAGGCCCTGGAGGCGACCACCAAGCTACTGACCCAATCCGAATACCTTCAACATATGCTGGATGACGTGATTGCCAAAGTGACTCCGGGGAGCCGTGACGCCAAAGACGACACCGGCAATAAAAAGGCAGCCGACAATCTTGAAACCCCGCCGAAAAAGGCTTGAGGTTGGCCATAATCCGCACGGCTTAACGCCATTATCAATCCGCGCGGCTTAACGCCGCGACACCCGGAAGTTCCTTGCCCTCTAGCCATTCCAGGAAAGCGCCGCCTGCGGTCGAGACGTACGTGAATTGATCCTGAACCCCGGCATTGGCCAGCGCCGCCACGGTGTCGCCGCCGCCGGCGACGCTGAGCAGGCTGCCCGCCGCCGTCAGTTTGGCGGCTTCGGAGGCCAGGGCATTGGTGGCGGTATCGAATGGCTTAACCTCAAAGGCGCCCAAGGGCCCGTTCCAGACCAGGGTTTTGCAATGGCCTAAGCGCCCAATCAGGTCGGCGACCGATGCCGGGCCGACGTCCAGCATCATGGCGTCGGCGGGAATGGCGTCCAGCAGCACGGTTTCCGACGCCGCCCCTTCGGCGAATTCGCGGGCGACGACGGCGTCAATGGGCAGTACGATTTCGCAACCCGCCTCTGCAGCCTTGGTCAAAATCCCCCTGGCGTCGTCGGCCATATCAGCTTCGCAAAGAGACTTGCCGACGTCGATTCCTTGCGCATACAGGAAGGTGTTGGCCATGCCGCCGCCAATGATCAGCATATCCACCTTGCTGACTAAGTGGCCCAGGACCGTCATTTTCGACGATATTTTAGCGCCGCCGACCAGCGCCGCGACCGGGCGTTCTGGGTTTTCAAGCGCGTCCCCCAAAGCCACAAGTTCCGCTTGCATCAACCGGCCAGCCGCCGACGGCAGCAGTTTGGCGATCGCCTCGGTCGAGGCATGGGCCCGGTGCGCACAGGAAAAGGCATCGTTAACGTAAATATTGCCCAGTTCCGCCAGCTTGCCGGCGAAGGCCGCATCATTGGCTTCTTCTTCCGCATGGAAGCGTAGGTTTTCCAGCATCGCGACGCCACCGGCGGATGCCAACTGGGCCGCCCTTTCGGCGTCATCTCCGATGCAATCCCCGGCGAAGGCGACATCCCGGCCGAGCCGCTTGGCCAACGCATCGGCGACCGGCCTGAGGCTCATGTCCTGGACGACCATGCCCTTGGGGCGGCCGAAATGAGACATCACGATGACGCCTGCGCCCCCCGCCAGCAGGTCGCGGATGGTCGGTAGCGAGCGGTCAATCCGAGTGGCGTCGGTAATGTTGCCGTCTTTCATCGGCACGTTCAGGTCGCACCGCACCAGGACCCTTTTGCCCCGCACGTCCAGGTCGTCGATGGTGTTGAAATTGCTCATTGGTATTTTTTGTCCCCCGGTTTGGCCAGGGTTATAGGATACCGGTGCCGGACTTACCAGCGGGCTCAGCGGGCATTTTTGGCCAGCGACTCGATTTTCTTTTTGGCGGCTTCGGTTTTTTCGGTTTCCCCCAACACTGCATAGGCGTTGGCCAGGCGTTGCCAACCGGCGAGATCGTCGGGGTTTTCCTTAAGCCGGTCGGCCAGGCGTTCGACCATGGACCGGATCATCTGGTCGCGGTCCGTGGCCGACATCCGGCTTGCCGCTTCTACATCGGCGGCGCTGGGCCCTCTTGGGGCGGCGCCGGGCGCAGGACGGGAGGAAGCGGACGGCATTGACGTCATCGGCAGTGACGATGATTTGGGCGCCCCCAATCCTCGGGTCAACGCCAGCGCCACGGCCCGGGCCGTGGGTAGGATAGTGGCCGGGTCGATGTCCAGATCCTTGGCAGCATTGCCGATTGTCTGGTTGACGGTTGGCAGCCAGGGGGCGTCGGCGGGTAACAGCTGAATCAAATCCGTCCAGGCCTGTATAGCGCCTTTGATGTTTCCGGACTGGGCTTGTTCCAGGCCAAGATAATACCGCGCCTTGGGCTCGAAGGGATCGGCGGCAAGGATATCGGTGAACAATTTTTTCGCCTCGGCGGTGATCCTGCCTTCTTCGGCCACGACCATGGCTTCGCCATAAATGGAGGCGATGTCGGGGCGGTGGTTCGAAAGGTCGGTGGCGCGTCGGAAGGCTTCCAGCGCGACGTCGAATTCATTGATGGTCAGGTAGGTCCGGCCCAACAGCAGCCAGCCCTTTATATCGTCGGGGTTCTTTTTTAGCGCTTCAATCAGACGGGCCGTCAACTGCAACACCTCGGCTGTTGCCAGGCGGCCTTGGCGGGCCTCGATTTCGGCGCTGATGTCGCGCTGGGCGTGGGGCAGGTCGGGAAGGTTCGGTGAGCCGAGAACGATATAGAACCCGAAGGCAACAATCGGCGTGGCGGCGGCAAGGCAGCCGGCGACGGCACGGCTCAGAGAACGTTGCCCGGTATTGGCGGCATCGCCGCCTTCGTCGACGCTGTCGGCGGCTTTCAACATGCGGCGCTTGATTTCGACGGTAGCGGCGTCGGCCTCGGCGTCCCCCAATAACCCGCGTTCCTGGTCGCGGCTGATTTCGGCAAGCTGGTCCTTGTAAACGGTCAAATCAAATTCGGCCCGGCTCGGCACCGATTGCTTCGGCCTGCGCAGCAACGGGATGATCACCACCGCCAGGGCGGCCATGGTCATTAGCGCGGCGATGCCCCAAAACAGGGTCATGGGGCATCGTCCTTCAGAAGTTCCTCGATCCGCCGATTTTCCTCATCGCTCAGTGGCGGCGGCCTGGTGAGAACAGCGGCAGGCTGAACAGCGCTTTCACCGGTACGGCGTCGGCGGAAGAACATCAACACCGCGATCAATCCACCCCCGGCGATGGCCGCCGGTCCCAGCCACAGAACCAGGGTCGCTAGCTTAAACGGCGGCTTCAGCAGCACATAATCGCCATACCGCGAGACCACGAAATCGACCACCTGGGCGTCGCTGTCGCCGGCGGTGAGCCGCTCGCGGACAATAATGCGCAGGTCCTTGGCCAGGTCGGCGTCGGAATCATCGATGGACTGGTTTTGACAGACCAGGCAGCGCAGCCCCCTGGAAATTTCCCGGGCGCGATTTTCCATCACCGGATCGGACAGCACTTCGTCCGGATTGACGGCCCAAGCGGGGGGTGGCCACGCAAAAACCAACGCCAATGCAAAAAGAGCCTTCCTCATGGGCTGAACTTCTTGATGATCGGGAGGATTTCTTTTTCCAGCCGGCCAGGGTTGATGGGGCCGACATACTTGTAGCGAATGATACCGTCATTATCGATGATGAAGGTTTCGGGAATGCCGTAAACGCCGAAGTCGATGGCGACGCGGCCCTTGGGGTCGGAACCGTGGGCGGCATAAGGGTCGCCCATTTCCTGCAGCCATTTAAGCGCCTTTTTCGGCTTGTCCTTGAAATTGAGACCGTACACCGTCGCCACCTTCAATGCCGCCAGACGGGCGATCAGCGGATGTTCGACCCGGCACGGCACGCACCACGATGCGAACACGTTGATCACCGAGACGCCGTTGCCCCTGAGGTCGGCGCTGGAAAATCCTTTGCCGGGGCCGCCGTCGATGGGGGGCAGCGAAAATTCCGGTATCGGCTTGTTGATCAGGGCCGATGGTAAAATGCTGGGGTCCTTGGACAGACCGATGGCGAAATAGACGGCCATGATTAGGAACACCATTAACGGCAGGATATAGACAAGGCGGTTGGCCACTGCGTTTAGGCTCCGGCCGTCTGTGCCGTCACCCGTCCTTGCGCACGGCTCTTGGCCGGTGCGCCGATGCGGTGGCGGCGGTCGGTCAGGCTCAAACACCCGGCGCAGACCATGATCACGACGCCACCCCACATCCAGGCCACCAGGGGATTGAAATAGAGCCGGGTCACGTATGCGCCGCTGGGGTCCTGATCACCGACGACGGCGTAAAGATCGCCGAAAAAGGTGGTGTGGATGGCGGCTTCCGTGGTTTGGCGCTTGGACACCATGTAGATGCGCTTTTCCGGGTTCAGCGTGACCACCGCCTTGCCGCCTTTGAAGACCCGGAAGGTACCTTCGGTGATGGAATAGTTGGGGCCTTTGCCGTCCTTGGCGCCGTCAAAGGTGAATTCATACCCGGCGACGGTGACGGTATCGCCCGGCTTCATAGCCTGGATGCTTTCCGTCCGCCAAGCGCCGGCCCCGACCATCCCGGCGATGGTGATGGCCAAGCCCAGATGTGCCAGGGTCATGCCCCAGGCGGCCCTCGGCGTCCGCCGTAGCCGGCTGAAACTGTCCGATAGCGGCACCTTGAACAACTGCAACCGCCCGCCCAGTTCGACCAGGGTTCCGATGAACAACCACCCCGCCAGCCCGATGCCGAGGACGCCCATCACCGGCCCATCCGCAAACAGCGCCCAGGCGGCCAACATGATCGCGCCCGCCGCCAGCGCCGCCGTCCACAGCCGCGTCAACGCCGGTTTCAGGTCGGCCCGCTTCCATGACAGCATCGGCCCGACGGCCATGGCGGCGATCATCGGCACCATTAACGGGATAAAGACGGCGTTAAAAAACGGCGGTCCCACCGAAATCTTACCGCCGCCGATGGCGTCCAACAACAGCGGATAGAGCGTCCCCAACAATACCGCGGCGGCCGCCGTCGCCATAATCAGGTTGTTCAGCAACAGCGCCCCTTCGCGGGAGATCGGCTGAAACACGCCGGTGCTGACCAATTGAGGCGCCCGCCAGGCGAACAACGCCAGCGAGCCGCCGATGACGATGATCAAAAACGCCAGGATAAAGACGCCGCGTGCCGGGTCGGTGGCGAAGGCGTGCACCGACGTCAATACGCCGGACCGCACCAGGAAGGTGCCCAATAGGCTCAGCGAAAAGGTGATGATGGCGAGCAGGATGGTCCAGCCCTTCAGGGTGTCGCGCTTTTCGACCACGGTCGACGAATGCAGCAACGCCGTTCCCGCCAGCCACGGCATGAACGAGGCATTTTCCACGGGGTCCCAGAACCACCAGCCGCCCCAGCCGAGTTCGTAATACGCCCACCACGATCCCAGGGTGATGCCGCCGGTCAGAAAACACCATGCCGCCAGCGTCCACGGCCGCACCCAGCGCGCCCAGGCGGCATCGACGCGGCCTTCGATTAAGGCGGCAATGGCGAAGGAGAAGGCCATGGAAAAGCCGACGTAGCCCAGGTACAGCATCGGCGGGTGAATGGCGAGGCCGGGATCCTGTAACAACGGGTTCAGGTCCTGGCCGTTGATGGGGGCGGGGAAGACGCGCTCAAACGGGTTCGACGTCAGCAACATGAACAGATAGAAGCCGACGGCGATCATTGCCTGCACCGACAGCACGCGGGCGCGCAGCCTCGGTGGCAGGTTGGAGCCGAACACCGCCACGGCGGACCCGAACAAGCTCAAGATCAATACCCACAACAGCAAGGACCCTTCATGGTTGGCCCACACGCCGGCGATTTTATAGATCAACGGTTTCGCCGTGTGCGAGTTCTGAACCACATTGAGGACGGAAAAGTCCGATGTCAGATAAAGCTGCGTCAGGCAGCCGAAAGAGATGGCGACCAGCCCGAATTGGGTCACCGCTGCCGGTCTTGCCGTAGCCATCCAACTGCCATAGCCCTTATGGGCGCCGATGAGCGGCAGCGTCGCCTGCATCGTTGCGATCAACAATGCCAGGATCAGGGCAAAATGGCCGATTTCGGCTGTCATTTTTGTTTTTCCTTGTCTTTATTTCTTGTCCTGGCCCTGCCACTGGCCGGATTTTTTCAGCGCTTCGGCAACCTCGGGCGGCATATAGGTTTCGTCATGCTTGGCCAGCACTTCGTCGGCGGTAAAGACCCCGGCGTTCAGGCGGCCTTCGGCGACGACGCCCTGACCTTCACGGAACAGGTCCGGCAACAGCCCTTTATAGCTGACGGCGACGGTGGTCTTGAGGTCGGTGACCCGGAACAGGGTGATGGCGCCGCCGGATATTTTGACGCTGCCTTCTTCGACCAGACCGCCCAAACGGATACGCCGGCCATCGGCAACCTGTTTTTCGGCCAGATCGGTGGGGCTATAAAAAAATACGATATTGTCCTCGAAGGCGGCCAGCACCAACGCCGCCGCCGTACCCAACAACAGAAGGGCGATGGCGACGAAAGTGAGGCGTTTATGTTTACGTTTCATTGCTCGGCCTCTGGTGCCTCAGGTGCATCCAGGGCGTCGAGGTCGCGAAGGGCTGTCCCCAATTCCCGCCTGCTGATGATCAATAGCCCGACCATCACCACCGCCACCACCGCGTAAGATGGCCAGATGAAATGGCCGTACCCGCCCATGTCCAGAAATTCAGAAAGTCCCGTCATGCTTGGCTCTCTCCCGTTGCGGCCTGACGCCTTTGCAGGGTACGGATCTTATTGGCGGTGACCTCGTATCGAATGCGGATCAACATCACCCATAGGTAATAGGTGGTGAACCCGACCCCTATCAGCAACAACGGAGCCAACATCGAGGCATGAATGGCCGGTCCGGTCATTTTAACGACGCTGGCCGGTTGATGCAGCGTGTTCCACCAATCGACGGAAAACTTGATAATCGGCACGTTGACGAAGCCGACCAGGGCCAGGATCGACGATGACTTGGCGCCGCGGGCGGGATCGTCGAAGGCATTGTTGAGCGCCATATAGCCGAGGTAGAGGAATAACAGCACCAGCATCGACGTTAGCCGCGCATCCCATACCCACCAGGTGCCCCACATCGGTTTGCCCCACAACGACCCGGTGACCAGGGCCAAAAATGTGAACCCGGCGCCGATGGGCGCCGTTGCCTTGGCCGACAGTTCGGCCAGCGGGTGTTTCCAGATCAAAGCGATGGCGCAGGCCCCGGCCATGGCCGAATAACAGAACAAGGCCATCCAGGCGGACGGCACATGCACATACATGATGCGCACGGTTTCGCCCTGCTGGTAATCGGCGGGTGAATTGAAAAGGCCCAAATACAAACCGGAGCCGATCAACGCCACCGTGATCGCGGCGATCCAAGGCTGGATGACGGCGGCGAAACGCAGGAAACGGGTAGGATTGGCGAAACGGTGAAACATTTAGGTCCTATTATAGTGTCTTATTGGTTCCTATTCGATTCCCTGGCGAACCGCCGCCGCCCCGGCCCAGGGGCACAGCGGCAACGCTGCCACCAATAAACCGGACAGGATCAGAAGCTGCGGCCTGGCCGAAAATCCGCCGATGACGGCATCAACGGCGCTGACCCCGAAAATCAGCACCGGAATATATAGCGGCAGGACCAACAGAGAAAGCAATATGCCGCCACGGCGCGACCCTAAGATCAAGGCCGCCCCGATGGCGCCGATCAAGCTGAGGGCAGGGGTGCCGAGCGCAAGCGCGATCATTAGCGGCACGAAGCCATCGTCGGGCAGGTTCATCAACACGGCCAACAAGGGGGCGGCGACAATCAGCGGCAGGCCGGTGGTCAGCCAATGGACCGTGACCTTGGCCATCACCGTGATTTCCAGGGCCACCGGCTGTAACGCCAGCAATTCCAGGCTGCCGTCCTCATAGTCGGCCTGGAACAGCCGTTCCAGCGACAGCATGGACGACAATAATGCCGCCACCCAGATCACCCCCGGCGCAATCCGGGCCAGGATGTTGGATTCCGGCCCGACGCCGAAGGGAAACAGCACCACGGCGATAACGAAGAAGGCTACTACCATCAGGCTGTCCATACCCTGGCGCATGGCCAGATGCAGGTCGCGGCGCACAATCTGCAAGAAACCGTTCAATGCGCACGCTCCTGGAAGTGGCCGAGATCAATGGTCTGGGCGTCTTCCGGCGCGGCCATGGCATGGGACGACATTACCACCATGCCGCCGCCGTCCCGGTGACCGGCGATGGCGTCATCGAGGTTGTCCATGGCGGCCTGGTCCAGCGCCGTGTGCGGTTCATCCAACAGCCACAACGGCACCGGGGCGGCGACGATACGGGCCAGGTTGACCCGGCGTTTTTGTCCGGCGGACAGGAACCGCCCCGGCACATCGGCCAAATGGCTGATCCCGAGCCGGCCCAACGCCGCCTTGATGGCATCGTCAACGCCCCCCTCCAGGCGCAACGATATCCAGAAATTGAGGTTTTCGGTGACCGTCAACACCGGTTTCACCGGATCGGCGTGGCCGATGTAGTGAAGGCGGTGGTTGTGGGCTTCCGGATCCTCGGCAATGGCCTCCTTGTCCCAAGTGACGGTTCCGGCCAATGGTTGGCTGAGCCCCGCCATCACCCGCAGCAGGCTGGATTTTCCCGACCCGTTTGGCCCGCGCAGCACCAGCGCGTCGCCGGGGGCAAGGGCGAAGTCGAGGTCGGTGAACACGGTGCGTTCGCCACGAAAACAAACCAGATCGGTGCCGGTGAAATGAGGCAAAGGAACTCCCAGGCGTGGTCCTGTCAGATGCGCCGGCGAAAGGTATATCAAATAGGCGGAAAAAAGAAGAACGGCGGCGGTTGTTTACAAATGGCGCCATCCCGTTCATATAAAAATCCCACGTTGAGGAAAGGGATAGCGCATGGACTTAGCATCTAAAACCACCGCCGAACTGGACGTCCTGGCCGGGGAATTGCAGCAGGATTATGATCGTCTGCGCGGCCGGAATATCGGCATCGACATGACGCGCGGTAAGCCGGCCCCCGAACAGTTGGACCTCTCAAAAGGGCTGTTGGAGACGGTAACCCTGGACGATTGCTTTGGTGAGGACGGCACCGATTACCGCAATTACGGTATTATCGACGGCATCCCCGAGGCCAAGCGCCTGTTCGCCGAGTATATGGAGGTGACGCCCGGCGAAATCATCGTCGGCGGCAGCGCCAGCCTGACCATGATGTACGACACCCTGGCCAGCGCTGTGCTGTTCGGTATGCCCGGCGGCGAGAGCCCCTGGAAAGATCAGAAATCGGCCAAGTTCTTGTGTCCGGTGCCCGGCTATGACCGCCATTTCACCATCTGCGAGAAGCTCGGCTTGGAGATGATCAATATCGACATGGACAACGACGGCCCCGACATGGACGCCGTCGAGGCGGCGGTCAAGGACGACCCGTCTGTCAAGGGCATGTGGTGCGTGCCGAAATATTCCAATCCTTCCGGCGCAACCTATACCGACGCCGTCGTCGATCGCTTGGCCGCGATGCCGGTGGCGGCGGGCGATTTCCGGGTGATCTGGGACAATGCCTATGCGGCGCATCATCTCGGCAGCGGCCCGGCGAAATTGAAGAACTTGCTGCAAGCCTGCAAAGACGCCGGCAATCCGGACCGAGTGCTGATGTTCGGGTCGACCTCGAAAATCTCCCTGGCCGGGGCCGGGGTGGCGATGTTGGCGGCGTCGAAAACCAATATCGACGACGCGCTTGAGAAAATGTTTGTCTCCACCATCGGGCCGGACAAGATCAACCAGCTCCGCCATGTCCGTTTTTTCGGCGACGTGGCGGGGATCGCCGTCCACATGGACAAATTGGCGGCGATCCTGGCGCCTAAATTCGCCGTCGTTGACGAAATTTTGGAACACCGGCTTGGCGGCAAGGGTATTGCCACCTGGACCAAACCGGAAGGCGGCTATTTCGTCAGCGTCGATGTTATGGACGGCTGCGCCACCGAGGTGGTCCGCCTGGCCGGGGCGGCCGGTGTCAAAGTGGTGCCGGCGGGGGGCACCTTCCCCTACGGCAAGGATCCGCGCGACCGCAACATCCGCCTGGCGCCGTCGATGCCGTCGATAGACGAAAATCGCGATGCCCTGGAGGTGTTCTGCACCTGCGTCGAGCTGGCCTGCGCCGACAAGCTGAGAGCTGAAAAATAAAACGGCCGGACTGGAAAGTCCGACCGTTTCAGGTCTCGGCATACAGGAATGCCGATAAGGGGGACCAGAGAAAGGGGGATATCCCTGGTGTATAGACGTGGAAGTCTATAGTTGCCATTACACCCCCTAATTGTGGCGAGATTATGAGCGGTTTTTAAAGAAATTGAGTGCGGCTTAATCAACCGGACGCTTGTCTTCGATGACGAGGCCGTCATTGGCGAGGCTGCCGGGCTTGGTGAGGTCGACCTCGCCCTTGAGGTTGCTGAGGCTTTGCAGGGTGTCGGCGATTTTCCCGGCCAGTTCATCATCGCCACCCGCCACCTCGCACAGCAGCGTCATGGTGTCCTGGTCGTCCTTGCGGTCGACGACGAGGCGGGCCTTTTCGATTTCCGGGTGCTTTTTGATTACAGCGGCGATCTGGGTCGGGGTCACGAACATGCCCTTGACCTTGGTCGATTGGTCGGCGCGGCCTTTCCAGCCGGTCAGGCGCATGGCGGTGCGCCCGCAGGGGCTTGCCCCACCCATCACCGATGACAGGTCGCCGGTGGCGAAGCGGATTAGCGGATATTCGCGGTTGAGCGTGGTGACGATGACTTCGCCGATGTCGCCGTCTGGAACCGGATCGCCGCTGCCGGGGCGGACGATTTCGATGATCAGCCGTTCATCGACGATGAGGCCGTCCATGGCTTTAGATTCGTAGGCGATCAGGCCGAGATCGGCGCTGGCGTAGGATTGCAAGCACTGAATGCCATGACCCTGGAATTCCTGGCGGAGCGCATCCGGCAGCGCCTCGGCGGCAACCACCGCCTTGGTCAGGGAACTGGCGTCGAAGCCTTCCTCGGCGGCGCGGTCCAGTAGGGCTTTTAGGAACGACGGCGTACCGGCAAAGACGCTGGGGCGGATGTGGGCGATGGCCTGGACCTGCTGGTGCGTTTGTCCGGTGCCGGCGGGCACCACCGTGCAGCCAATGGCCTGGGCGGCGGTTTCGAACATCATACCGGCTGGGGTCAGGTGATAGGAAAAGGTGTTGTGGATGATGTCGCCGGGACGCACGCCTGCGGCATGGAGCGCCCGGCCGACCCGCCACCAATCGCGGCCTTTGGCTTCCGGGTCATAGGTCGGGCCGGGGGATTGATAGAGGCGGAGGAAATTGACCGGTGCGATATTGGTCATCCCGGCCAGCGGCGGGGTCGCTTTTTGCAACTGGCCGAGGTCAGATTTCCGTGTGACCGGCAGCTTGGCCAGGTCGGCGCGGCACTTGACGTCGTCAGGCGCGAAATCCTTGAGCAGGTCTTGGAAATACGGCGAGTCGGCCTTTGCCGTCTTCAGGTGATGGCCGAGCGCCTGGAACAATTGGATTTCCCGTTCTTCCGGGTCGCGGGTTTCCAGGTCATCGTAATATTCGGCCTCCAGCATGGCGGTCTGTCCGTTCAGGGGGGCTTGCGGCTTAAAGCCAGCGTTTGCGGCGGCGGTAATGTTTGACGTCACGATAACTGCGCCGCCCGCCGGAACTGAGGCCCAGATAGAATTCCTTGACGTCTTCGTTGTCGCTGAGGCTTTTGGCGTCGCCGTCCATGACGACGCGGCCGGTTTCCAGGACATAGCCGTAATCGGAATATTCCAGGGCGATGGTGGTATTCTGTTCGGCCAACAGAAAACTCACGGATTCTTTTTTATTGAGGTTGCGCACGATCTCGAAAATTTCTTCGACCAATTGCGGCGCCAAACCCATGGACGGCTCATCCAGCAGGATCATCTTCGGATCGGCCATGAGCGCCCGGCCCAGTGCCGTCATCTGTTGTTCGCCGCCGGATGTATAGCCGGCCTGGGCGGTGCGGCGTTCCTTCAGGCGCGGGAAATAGTGATAGACCTTTTCCAGCGATAGATCGATGGCGGCGCGCCCGTCGCGGCGGGTATAGGCGCCGGTGAGCAGATTTTCCTCGACCGTCAGGTGTTCGAAACAATGGCGTCCTTCCATCACCTGGATGACGCCGCGCTTCACCAGTTCGTTGGGGCTGAGCCGGTCGACCCGTTCGCCCATGCATTCGATGGAGCCTTTGGTAACCTCGCCGCGTTCGGCCTGGAGAAGATTGGAAATGGCTTTCAGCGTCGTCGTCTTGCCGGCGCCGTTGGCGCCCAAGAGGGCGACGATGCCGCCCTCGGGAACCTCGAGCGATACCCCCTTCAATACCAGGATCACATGGTCGTAGATGACCTCGATATTGTTGACGGTCAGCAGGGCTTGGGCAGGCGCCACCTGTTCGGCTTCTTGTTGTCCGGTAGGTGGCGTCATACTCATTAACCCAAGGCGTTGTGTTTAGCAGCTTCTGGGCGTGATGTTGTTTTCCTTGGCGTAGGCTTTGGCTGCCTTTTCGACCATCGGACGGACGATTTCACGCATGGGCTTGATCCATTTGCTGACAATATTCCACTTCGTGCCGTCCCATTGCTGGATAATGATAGGCCCGCTGGTTTCATGGTCGGCGCAGCTGATCTTGATCGGCAGCAGCATTCCTTTCATGCCGAGTTCGCCGAGGCGTTTTTCGGTGACGTCGAGGTTTTCAAGACCCCAGCGAATTTGTTCGCCGGTCATCGGCTTGTTGCCGTATTTGGCCATCGCCGTGCGCACGGCCTCGGAGCCATACATGGCATTCACAAGGGTTCTGTTGTAGAGAACCTCGCCGAGGTTGTTCGCTTTCGCCTTAGCGGCGTCGCCGCCGTAGACATGTTTTATGATGTCCTGGTGGATCTTCCAGTTGGCGCCGGCGCCATGGAAAGCCGCCGACTTGTAGCCGATTGAGCCCTTGCCGGCGGGAATCACGTCGCCTTCGGAACCGGACCACCAGTTGCCGACGAAATGATCCATCGGGAAATTAATGGCGTTGGCTTCCTTAATGGCGACCGAATTCATGACGCCCCAGCCGGACATGAAGACCCAGTCGGGCTTGAGCCTGCGGATCTGCAGCCAGGTGGCTTTCTGTTCCTGGCCCGGATGGTCTACGGCCAGCAACGTCAGCTTGATGCCGTATATCTTGGCCAGGGCCGTCAGCGTCGGGTTGGCTTCCTTGCCGTAGGCCGAATTGTGGTAGACATGGGCGATCTTGACGCCCTTGAGCTTGTCCCAGCCGCCTTCCTGACGGGACACGTATTTGATGAAAGCGGATGCCTGGCTCCAGTACGTGGTCGGGAAATTGAACACCCACGGGAAATAGCGCCCGTCGGCGGCTGCCGTGCGGCCATAGCCCATGGACAGGATCGGAATTTCATCGACGGTGGCTTTCGGGATCAACTGATAGGTGATGCCGGTGCTGAACGGATTGAACAGCGTCGCCTTTGCGCCGGCGCTATTTTTTTTCAGTTTCTCATAGCATTCGACGCCGAGCTTGGTGTTGTATTTGGTCTCGCATTCCTCGAACGTGACGGTGACGCCGTTGATGCCGCCGTCGCGTTTGTTGAGAAGCGTGTAATAATCCCTAAACCCGTTGGCGACGGGAATGCCGGACGGCGCATAGGGTCCGGTGCGGTACACCAGCATCGGAAAGAACTGTTCGGCGGCGTAGGCCGCTTTTTGTACGGCAATGCCGGTGACGCCGACGGCAGCCACCAACGCGCCCAGGAATAGTGTACGGAACTTCATGATTTTGTCTCCCTTGGGTTAAACGGACCGTTACCGGTTTCTCGTTCAATGTCTAAAAAAAACTCTAACACGTTGATAATCCACTGGCCAATATGCTTTGCCCTTTTCCCCCAGTGTACATAGGCGGGCGTTAATAGGGGAACGGCCATTGCCGCAGTTTCTCCTTGCCGATCTGCCACAACCGCGCGAACCCGTGCGGCTCGACGATCAGCAGATAAACGATCAAGCCGCCGAAGACGATTTCCTCGATATGTTTGGACAGGTCGGTGCTTATGGGAAGGCCGAATAACGCCGGTGCGTTGGTCAGGAAGATCGGCACCAGGGTGATGAACGCGGCCCCCACGATAGACCCCATGATGGACCCTAAACCACCGATGATGATCATGAATAAAATCTGGAATGAAAGAAAAATATCGAAGGCCTCTGTCTCGGCGCTGCCCAACCACACGAAGACGCTGAGCGCGCCGGCGACGCCGCAATAAAAGGAACTGACGGCGAAGGCCATGAGTTTGGTCTTCAGCGGCTCAATACCGATGATTTCGGCGGCGATGTCCATATCCCGGATCGCCATCCAGGACCGGCCGATGCGCCCGCGAACGATGTTCTTGGCGACGATGGTGAACCCCACCAGAAAGATCAGCGCGACGAAATAACGGACTTCAGCCGTCGCCCGGGGGCCGGAGATCATGATCCCGAACAGGGTCCGGGGCGGCGCCGTGATCGTGCCCGACGGGTTGTCGTTGTAGAACCAGCCGACCTTGTTGAACAGCCACAGAATGAAGAACTGCGCCGCCAGGGTGGCGACGGCCAGATAGAAGCCCTTGATGCGGAGTGAGGGCAGGCCGAAGAGGATGCCGACCAGGGCGGCAATACCGCCGGACAGCAGGAACACGATGATGATGTTGATTTCCGGAATATTGGTGGTGATCTTGTAGGTGGCGTAGGCACCCACCGCCATAAAGGCGCCGGTGCCCAGGCTCACTTGCCCGGCGTACCCGGTCAACAGGTTCAAGCCGACGGCGGCCAGCGAGAAAATCAAAAACGGGATGAGGATAGCTTGCAGCCAGTATTCGTTGGCGACGAAGGGCACCACGCCGAAGGCGACGATCAGCAACAGGGCGACGAAGACCCGGTCCTGGGCGATGGGAAAGACCTGCTGGTCCTTCTGATAGTTGGTTTTGAACTGCCCTGTTTCCCGATAGAACATTCCCTATACCCTTTCGATAATCTTTTCGCCGAACAACCCTTGCGGCCGGAACATCAGGAATGCCAACGCCAGCATGTAGGCGAACCAGCCTTCGATGGCGCCGCCGAAGGCTGGGCCCCAGTAGATTTCGGCGATCTTTTCGCCGACGCCGATGATCAAGCCGCCGATGATGGCGCCCGGGACCGAGGTAAAGCCGCCCAGGATCAACACCGGCAACGCCTTTAAGGCGATCAGGCTGAGCGAGAACTGAACCCCCGATTTCGCCCCCCACATGATGCCGGCAACCAGCGCGACGATGCCGGACACCGACCACACGATCACCCAGATGGTCTTTAACGGGATGCCGACGGAAAGTGCTGCTTGATGGTCGTCGGCGACGGCGCGGAGCGCCCGGCCGATGGTGGTTTTCTGGAAAAATACCGCCAGCGTCGTGACCAGCACGGCGCCAGTGCCGGCGGCGAACAAATCAAACTGATTGAGCAGGATGCCATAGACCTCGAACGATTGATCGGGAATGCCGATATCCAGGACCTTGACGTTGGATCCCCAGGCGATTTGTCCCGCGCCTTCGAGAAGGAAGTTAAGCCCGATGGTGGCCATAAACAGGATAATACCTTCCTGATTGACCAGGTGACGCAGCATCATCCGTTCGATCAGCATCGCCAGGGCGATCATCACCAAGACGGTACCGGCCAGCGCAAACGGGATCGGCACACCGCGTTCCATCAGGCCGACCAAGGTCAGCGCCGCGAACAGCACCATCGCCCCTTGCGCGAAGTTGAAAACGCCGGACGCCTTGAAGATCAGCACGAATCCCAGGGCCACCAGTGAATACATGATCCCAGTCAGCAGCCCGGTGATGACCACCTCGGCGAAGAACACCGGGCTGTCAGCCATATCCAGGAACGGCGCCACGAATAGGATGTTGAGGAGTTCCATGGTCTAGTTGGTCCTTATCGGTCTAGTCATGACTGACTCCTAGATAGGCGTCGATGACGTCCTGGTTGGCGCGGACTTCATCGGGCGTCCCGGTGGCGATCTTGCGGCCGTAATCCAACACCACGACCCGGTCGGAAATGTCCATTACCACGCTCATGTCGTGTTCGATGAGCACGATGGTAGTGCCGAATTCGTCGTTAACGTCGAGGATATAGCGGCACATGTCCTCTTTTTCCTCGTGATTCATGCCGGCCATGGGTTCGTCCAGCAACAACAGATCCGGTTCCGCCGCTAAGGCCCGGCCCAATTCGACCCGCTTTTGCAAACCGTAGGGCAGTTTGCCGACGGGGGTTTTGCGGATCGCTTCGATTTCCAGGAAATCGATAATTTCCTCGACCTTGGTGCGGTGTTCCAGTTCTTCCGTCAGCGCCGGGCC
>PTLL01000045.1 GCA_002938315.1 Alphaproteobacteria bacterium MarineAlpha3_Bin2
AAACAGTACAATACTGTCCGGCCACACCAGGCATTAAACATGCGTCCGCCCGTGCCTGAAACTCTGCGACAGGGTGGTACATAACATGGGGGCTAGACACGCCGCCGGCGGACTTGGTCCGCTATCGAGGGTAAAGCTAAAATTCCAAGCCCAAAATCCTCGTAACTTCCGGTTTCGGGGGTATAGCTGCCAGAACGCGAGGCTTTAGTTTTAGGGGACTTTTGACCCACAAGAGACATTCTGATCTTGCTCCGGGAGAGGTTTGGTTCAACATTGCTCAGTGTCGCAAATGTTTATTTCTTGCGACGTCGGGGCGCACCGTTTTTTCCTTTGTAGGGTGGATCTTCGTGCCGTTGCGGACGGCGGGGCTCGCGCGCTGGATCATCCAGCGGCTTCGCGCGGACCCTTGGGCGTCAGGCACGATGCAATAATTGGCCGATAGTCCGCCAACGTTGGTGTCCGGGCTCCTGGCGTTTTCGCGTCCTCGTCCCAGTGGCGTAGCGCCAGAGCGTCCTCGGCATAAGGTAGAGCGAGAAACGCTTCGCTCTCGCTTGGTGTCAAGGGAAGACCTTGGTTTTCCAGGCTACGGACTGACGCCGGGCTCAATTTGTCGGCGTATCCCGCTTCCATGGCCACAAGATGACGCTTCGCCATAACGTGGAGCGCGACCGGTTCGGTCACTTCCGGACGATGTCTCTTGATACCCATTATTTGGTCCTCCTTTACTAACATTCAAAGTGGACCACTCAAATGGGGCTGATCAAACGGACATACACTGAAACACCGCGACACACACCAAAACCCATTATTTATATATGGTCACTATCAGGCATTTGATTTAAACGAGGGTATTGCGTGGTAGACCGGAAAACCGAACAAAAACCAAAACACACTGGACAAAAACAGCAATCCAGCGGGAGTTTAATTTCGTGGTTGGTGGTGGCGATTGTCGCCATGGTTTTCGTGTACCAGTTATTTGATATTGCCGTCGCTTCCAGCTAACGGGCCGCCCCCTGCATTCAATCGTTGAGGGGTCCTCTCAAGCCGCCTTATTCAGCATCTTGTCCAGGTAACCTTCGACCTGTTCGTTGAGCGGGTCCAGGTGATGGATGAAAAAGTGATCCGAACCTTCGACGATGCGGTAATCGATCTTTATATTTTTCTGTTTTTGCAGCTTTTGCGCCAATTTATCGACCGAGGATTGGGGGACGACCTCGTCCTTGTCGCCGTGAATGATCATCCCCGACGCCGGACACGGCGCCAGGAACGAAAAGTCGTGCTGGCTGGCCGGCGGCGCGATCGAAATAAAGCCGTCAATTTCGGGGCGGCGCATCATCAATTGCATGGCGACCCAGGCGCCGAAGGAAAAACCGGCAATCCAACAGGACCTGGTGTTGGGGTTTTGGGTCTGCATCCAATCCAGCGCCGAAGCGGCGTCGCTCAGTTCGCCCTGGCCGTTATCGAACTGTCCCTGGGAGCGCCCAACGCCGCGGAAATTAAACCGGAGCGTGGAAAACCCCCGCTTGGTGAAGGTCTGGTACAGTTTATAAATGATCTTGTTATTCATGGTACCGCCGTGCTGCGGATGCGGATGCAATAGCAACGCAAGCGGTGCCTGGGGCCTATTGGAAGGGTGATAGCGGCCTTCCAAGCGGCCATCGGGGCCGTTGAAATTAACTTCAGGCATGATATTTAGAACCCTTGAACGCCTTGGTTTAGACTGTTTTTGCTTAATCCCTACTGCCCAGCTTGGTTAAGTTTTGGTGCTTAATTGCAAGTTACAAGCAACAAAGGCCAATAAACTTGATTGTATTAGTCGGGCTTCCTATATTCCCCTTTAGGAAGTGAGGATATGCTTTCGGCGCGCGTTTTAGCACGTGCAGGGATATTCCACCATGCTTAAACGACCCGAATCCTCAATACTTTGGTTTTCTTTTTTGGGGATATTTTGGTAACGGAATTTTATAGACATGATTTTTGAACGATTCAGTGAAGATATTGCGTCTTTTAAGCTGCGCGATCCGGCGGCCCGCAGCACCCTTGAAATCATGCTTTGCTATCCAGGGTATCATGCCTTGGTCGTGCACCGTTTGTCACACTGGTTGTGGAAACAAAAAATATACCTGCTGGCGCGGTTTTTCTCCTATTTGGGCAGAATCGTCACCGCCATCGAAATTCATCCCGGCGCGGAAATCGGCCGCCGATTCGTGATTGATCATGGCACCGGCGTGGTGGTCGGCGAAACCGCCATCGTCGGCGACGATGTGACACTTTATCATTCGGTGACCCTGGGTGGAACGTCACCGGCAGTGGATTCTCATGACCAGGTCGGACAAAAACGTCACCCAACCCTCAAGGACGGGGCGATTATCGGCTCTGGCGCCGCCGTTTTAGGCCCCATCACCATCGGCGAGGGCGCCCGGGTCGGCGCGAATTCCGTGGTTACCAAGGACATCCCGGCTTTCGTCACCGCCGTCGGCATTCCGGCCAAGGTGATCATGCCGCGCGACAAGTCCAAGGCGAAGGAATTCCAGCCTTATGGAACCCCGACCGATGGCGGCCCCGACCCCGTGTTGCAGACGATCGAAAGTCTGCAGGGCCAAGTATCGATACTGATGGAGCGCGTTGAAGAACTAGAGACGCAATTGCAAGAGACCGGCGACGCGGACCCGCAACAGCGAGGCGGCCAAACCGGGTAATGGAATGTTGGGGGCCTATCCCGCCGCAAGGCAGGCCCCATCTTACAGGAGGATTTAAGTCGTGAAACTCAGCACAAAAGGACGCTACGCCGTGATGGCCATGGTCGATATCGCGGCCCACACCGAAGGCAAACCCATCGCACTCGCCGATGTCGCCGAACGCCAGGAGATATCACTTTCGTACCTTGAGCAGCTTTTCGGCAAACTGCGCCGTGGTGGACTGGTCAAAAGCGTTCGTGGGCCGGGTGGCGGATATCTGCTTGCCCGAGGCGTCGCCAACACCCGAATCGCAGACATCATTCTTTCCGTCGATGAATCGATCAAGACAACCCGCTGTACTCCGGGTTCTCCGACCGGGTGTACAAGTAACAAAAGCCGCTGCCTGACCCATGATTTGTGGGAAGAACTGGGGAACCATATCTTTCTCTATCTGAATTCGGTGTCTCTGGCCGATGTCATCGATGATCGCGTTCTCGGTTCCAGCGGCGTACAGCATCGCCTAGGCGAAGACGCCAACCTCGCCGCGGCACAACAAGCCTAACGCGACAGGCCGTTCAATCATTAGGCTGTGCATGGGCATGAAAAATCCTGTCTACATGGACCACAACGCGACCACGGCGGTGCGCCCGGCGGTCAAGGACGCCCTTATCCGGGCGCTTGAACTTACCGGAAACCCGTCTTCGGTGCATGGCGCTGGCCGCGGCGTGCGGAAGCTGGTCGAGGATGCCCGCGAACAGGTGGCGGCCTTGGTTGGCGCTATGCCTGCCGGCGTCGTCTTTACCTCTGGCGGGACCGAGGCCAACAATTTGGCCATCCCGGGGGCAGGGACTAGACGGGTGCTGGTGTCCGCGGTCGAACATGTGTCGGTGCTGAAATCGGTTGCCGCGCCTGAGATTATCGCCGTTGACTCGAACGGCTTGATTGACCTTGGCGCCCTGGACGCGGCCCTTGAGGTTAACCAGGAAGCGGCTCTGGTTTCGGTAATGCTGGCCAACAATGAAACCGGTGTCATCCAACCCGTGGCCGAGGTTTCATCCCTGGCCAAAAAACACGGCGCCTTGTTCCATTGCGACGCCGTACAGGCGGCAGGAAAATTTGTCATTGATATGAAGGCCTTGGGAATCGATATGCTGACCCTTTCTGCCCACAAGATCGGCGGCCCCCAGGGCATCGGCGCCTTGGTGTTGGCTGACGATCAAACGCTATCCCCCATCATCCGGGGCGGCGGCCAGGAACGAAGCCGGCGCGCCGGTACGGAAAACCTCCCCGGTATCGTTGGATTTGGTGTTGCCGCGGCGGAAGCACTGAAGAACCTTTCGGGGTTCGCCGACGTCAGAGATTGGCGTGACCGGATCGAGGCGGAGCTGTCGCGCCACCAAGGGGTGTGCATTTTCGGCGCCAGCGTGTCCCGTCTTGCGAACACCACATGCCTAACCATGCCCGGCGTCGAGGCGGAACACCAGCTGATCGCCCTCGACCTCGCCGGCATCGCCGTCAGCGCCGGTTCCGCCTGTTCATCGGGAAAGGTCGAGCCCAGCCACGTTTTGGCGGCCATGGGCATTGAGGCCGATGAGGCGGCCACCGCCATTCGCGTTTCCTTAGGCTGGAACACCACCGAACACGATATTGAGCGTTTCCTCAGCGCCTGGGCCGAGGTCCATGCCCGCGCCCGCGCCAGCAACAAGGACAGGACGGCGGCATGACCGAAGTCAACACAATCCACGGATCGCCGGGTCAGAAACCTGCCCATAAGGGTCGGCCCGTGTATCTGGATTACCAGGCGACGACGCCGCTCGACCCCCGGGTTTTGGAGGCGATGATGCCGTTTTACACCGAAAAATTCGGCAACCCCCATTCCCGCGATCACTTCTTCGGCTGGGAAGCGGAAGAAGCGGTGGAAAAAGCACGCGGCCAAATTGCGGCACTGATTGGCGCCGGGGAAAAGGAAATCATCTTCACCTCGGGCGCTACCGAATCCAACAATTTGGCGATCAAGGGGGTGGCGAGGTTGCATGCCCACCATAACGGCAGCCCAAAAACCCACATCGTCACCTGTGCCACCGAGCATAAATGTGTGCTTGAGGCCAGCGCCGCCCTTGAACGCGACGGGATAGCGATTACCTACCTTCCGGTGGGGCCAAACGGGCTGATTGATTTGGATCAGTTGCGGGACGCCATCACCGACAACACCAGTCTTGTTTCCATCATGGGCGTGAACAATGAAATCGGCGTTATCCAACCGTTGGCCGAGATCGGCGCCCTGTGCCGCGAGGCGGGCGTTTTCTTCCATACCGACGCCGCCCAGGCGTACGGCAAGATCGGGCTCGATGTGGACGCCATGTCCATCGATCTGATGAGCATCAGCGGCCACAAGGTCTACGGCCCCATGGGGATTGGGGCGCTTTTTGTCCGCCGCCGCCCACGGGTGCGCCTGGAAACCTTGATCGACGGCGGCGGCCAGGAACAGGGCCTGCGATCCGGCACCTTACCGACGCCGTTGTGCGTCGGCCTGGGCGAAGCGTCGGCGATCGCCGCTACAGACATGGACGAAGAAACCACCCGCTTGAAGGGCCTTAAGGACTTGTTTTTAAATAATATATTGACCCGGCTTGAGGGTGTTGCCATTAATGGTGACTTGGAAGCCAGGATTCCCGGCAATCTTAGTCTTAGTTTCAGCGACATCCAGGCGGAAGACCTGACGGCGGGGTTGAAGGATTTAGCGATCTCAACCGGTGCGGCCTGTTCGTCGGCGACGGTTGGACCCTCCCATGTGCTGGAGGCGCTGGGGTTGAGCGAAGAATTGTCCGCGGCCACGATTCGTATCGGCCTTGGCCGTTTCACCAACGAAGACGACATCAAATTTGCTACCGAAACCATAACCGCCGAGGTAGAACGGCTGCGCCGGGTCAATCCGCGGCAAACCTCAGCGGCTTAGAGAAGAAAAAGTAAAGGGATAATGATCAATGGTTGCCACGACAAAAACAGTTGAACAGGTTCAGGAACTGGCCGATGACAAATACAAATACGGTTTTGTCACCGACATCGAGTCCGAGACCGCGCCTAAGGGCCTAAACGAAGACACCGTCCGGTTCATTTCGGCCAAGAAGAACGAACCCGAATGGTTGTTGGAATGGCGGCTCAAGGCCTTCCGGCATTGGCTGACCATGAGCGAGCCGAAATGGTCCAAGGTCACGTTCCCGCCAATCGATTACCAGGCTTCATATTATTACTCGGCCCCCAAGGGGACCGACGACGGCCCCAAAAGCCTCGATGAAATCGATCCGGAGCTGCTCAAAACCTACGAGAAACTGGGCATCCCGCTGAAGGAACAGGAATTCCTGTCCGGTGTCGCCGTCGATGCCGTTTTCGACAGTGTCTCCGTCGCGACCACCTTCAAGGTCAAGCTGGAAGAGGTCGGCGTCATCTTCTGCCCGATCTCCGAGGCGTTGGAGAAATGCCCGGACCTGGTCAAGAAATATCTGGGCACCGTGGTCCCTTACACCGACAACAAGCACGCGACACTGAATTCCGCCGTCTTCACCGACGGCTCCTTCGTCTATATCCCGCCCGGCGTACGCTGCCCCATGGAACTGAGCACCTACTTCCGCATCAACGCCAAGGAGACCGGCCAGTTTGAGCGCACCTTGATCATCGCCGATAAGGACTCCTATGTTTCCTACCTGGAAGGCTGCACCGCCCCCATGCGCGACGAAAACCAGCTGCACGCCGCCGTCGTCGAACTGATCGCGCTGGACGATGCCGAAATCAAGTATTCGACCGTGCAGAACTGGTATCCGGGCGATGAGAACGGCAAGGGCGGCATCTACAATTTCGTCACCAAGCGCGGGGCGTGTCGGGGCCGTAATTCCAAAATCTCCTGGACCCAGGTCGAAACCGGATCGGCGATCACCTGGAAGTATCCGAGCTGCATTCTCCAGGGCGACAATTCGGTAGGCGAATTCTATTCCATCGCCATCACCAACAATTGCCAGCAGGCCGACACCGGCACCAAGATGATTCACTTGGGCCGGAACACGACATCGAAGATCATCTCCAAGGGCATTTCGGCGGGCCGCGCCAATCAGACCTATAGGGGCCTTGTCAAGATGTCGCCCAAGGCCGAGGGCGCGCGTAATTTCACCCAATGCGATTCTCTGCTTATCGGCGATCAATGCGGCGCCCATACGGTGCCCTATATCGAAAGCAAAAATAAAACTGCCATCGTCGAACACGAAGCGACGACGTCGACCATCAGTGAGGACCAGCTGTTTTATCTGCGCCAGCGCGGCATTCCGGCGGAAGCGGCCGTCGCCCTGGTGGTCAACGGGTTCTGCCGCGAGGTGCTGCAGCAACTGCCCATGGAATTCGCCGTTGAAGCGCAAAAGCTGGTCGGTATCTCTCTTGAAGGAAGCGTCGGCTAGAACCGGCAGTGTTGAAAAAAAGTGAACAAGAAAGCTATAAAAATGTTGGAAATCAAAAATCTACACGTCAGCGTCGATGGCGCGGAAATCCTCAAGGGCATCGACCTCAGTATCGACCCCGGCGAAATGCACGCCATCATGGGACCGAACGGTTCGGGTAAAAGCACCCTCAGCCATGTCATCGCCGGGCGCGACGGATATGAGATCACCGGCGGCCGGATCATTTTCCAGGGTGAGGACCTGACCGGCATGGAGCCGGAGGAACGGGCCGCCAAGGGCATTTTTTTGGCCTTTCAGTATCCGGTGGAAATTCCCGGCGTCGCCAACACCACCTTCCTTAAGGAAGCCGTGAACGCGATCCACCGTTTCAAGGGCGAAGACGAACTGGACGCCATGCAATTCGTCAAAATAATGCGTGCCAAGACCAAGGAACTAGGCATTTCCGACGACATGCTGAAACGCGCCGTCAACGTTGGTTTCTCTGGCGGTGAGAAAAAACGCAATGAAATCCTGCAAATGGCGGTGTTGAATCCGACCTTGGCGATTTTGGACGAGACCGACAGCGGCTTGGACATCGACGCGTTGAAGATCGTCGCCGAAGGCGTCAATAAGCTACGCGCGCCGGATCGTTCGATGCTGATCATCACCCATTACCAGCGGCTGTTGGATTACATCGTGCCCGATAAGGTGCATGTGCTGGCGCATGGCAGGATTCAGCGCACCGGCGGCAAGGAATTGGCGTTGGAGCTGGAAGAAAATGGCTACGCCGAATTCGATGAGGCGGTGGCCTGATATGGGCAATTCGACCTCCAACACGCTGGCCTTCGTTGATGACTTCGATGCCACCCGTCCCGGCCTGCCCGGCGCCGATCTTTCCTGGCTGAAGGATATCCGCGAAGCCGGGATTGAACGGTTTAGCGACCTCGGCCTGCCGACGCCAAAGCTTGAAGACTGGAAATACACGCGGTTACGTCCCCTCGAGGATACGGTCTACCAACCCATCACCGAGGAAGACGGCATGGCCGTCATCGACCATGTGCCGTCGCTGCTGCCGGACCCCGGCGGACGGCCCCGGCTCGTTTTCGTCAACGGCCGCATGCGCCCCAGTTTCTGGATCGTGGGCGACCTGCCGGACGGCGTCCACCTGGAATACCTGCGCGACGTGCTGATGCATACGCCGGAATGGGCCGAGGCGCATATTGGCCGGCTTCATGGTGATGCCGAGGGCCAGTCCCTGGTCGCCTTGAACACGGCGATGATGGATTCAGGCTTCGTGCTCCGCGTCGATGCTGGGGTCAAAGTCGAACAACCCCTCGAGGTGGTTTTTATCGGCGGCCTGACGGACCATCCGGTCGCCTATTTTCCGCGCAACCTGATCGTCCTCGGCGAAGGCGCCGAGGCCACCGTGGTCAAGCATTACGTAGGAATGGGGGTCGGCGCCTATTTCGCCAACACCGTCACCGAAATCGACATCGGCGAAGGCGCCCGGCTCAACCATTACAAGGTCCAGGCCGAAACCCTCGACGCCACCCACCTTAGCACCACCCATGTCCATGTCGCCAAGGACGCCACCTATGAATATTTTAACCTGTCCATCGGCGGTCGGTTGTCGCGCAACGAAGTTTCGGTGCGCTTGGAAGGTGAAGGCGCGCACGCCGGGCTCAACGGCGCCTATCTGATGCGCGGTTCCGAACATTGCGACAACACTACCATGATCGAACATCTGGCACCCCACACCACGTGCCGGGAAATCTTCAAGGGGGTGCTGGATGACCAGTCCCGGGCCGTTTTCCAGGGCCGGATCATCGTCCGCAAGGAAGCACAGGGGACCGACGGCCATCAGCTTTGCAAAACCCTGTTGTTGTCCACCGGCGCCGAGATCGACGTCAAGCCCGAGCTTGAGATTTACGCCGACGACGTCAAATGCAGCCACGGGGCAACCACCGGCCAGATCGACGAAACGGCGCTTTTCTACCTGCGGTCCCGCGGTATCCCCGAAGCCCTGGCGCGCAATCTTCTTGTGCAGTCGTTCCTGGGCGAGGCGTTGGACGAGATCAGCAACGAAGAGGTCCGCCTAGCCTTTACCGATAAGGTCCTGCACTGGCTGCCGGCGGCGTGCTTCCTGTCCGAAGAATGGAGAGATGTATGAACAAGTCTTCCTCCGTCGTTGAAATTGCTGCCGGGGATAATTCCACCTCCGCTTTCGATGTTGAAAAAATTAGGGCTGATTTTCCGATCCTCAGCCAAAAGATCTATGACGGCAAGCCGCTGGTCTATCTGGATAACGGCGCCAGCGCCCAGAAACCACGTCAGGTCATCGACGCCATGAGCGATCTTTATGAGACCCGGTATTCCAACGTCCATCGCGGCGTCCATTGGACATCCCAGCAATCTACCAACGCTTATGAGGCCGGCCGGCAAAAGGCCGGCGCCTTCCTGAATGCGGCCAGTGACAACGAAATCATCTTCACCAGCGGCGCCACCGAGGCCATCAACCTGGTTGCCGCGTCCTGGGGCCGGGCTAACCTCAAGGCCGGCGACGAGGTCATTCTCACGCACATGGAGCATCATTCCAACATCGTGCCGTGGCAATTGCTGCGCCAGGAAAAAGACATTGTGATCAAGGTCGTACCCATCGATGACGACGGCAATTTCCTGTTCGATGAATTTGAAAAACTGCTCACCGACAAGACCAAAATGGTCGCCGTCACGCATGTCTCCAATGCGCTCGGCACCATCGTTCCGGTCGCCGACGTAATTAAGGCGGCGCACGCAAAGGGCGCCTTGGTGCTGTTGGACGGCTGTCAGGCGGTGCCGCACCAGTCCGTTGACGTGCAGGCCCTGGGCGCGGATTTCTATGTCTTTTCCGGCCATAAACTCTACGGCCCCACCGGCATCGGCATCTTGTGGGGGCGCGAGGATATCTTGAACGCCATGCCTCCCTACCAGGGTGGCGGGGAGATGATCGCCTCGGTGACGTTTGAGAAAACCACCTTTCAGAAGGCGCCGCACCGTTTCGAGGCAGGCACGCCGGCGATTGCCGAAGTGGTGGGCTTAGGCGCCGCCATCGATTACGTCAATGCCATCGGGTTGGACAATATTGCCGCACATGAACACGACGTCCTTCAATACGCGACTGAACGGTTGCAGGCCATGGACGGCGTCACGATCATCGGCAACGCGCGGGAAAAGGCGGCGATCGTTTCTTTCGTCCTGGAAGATATTCACCCCCATGACGTCGGCACCTTTATCGATCGGGCCGGGGTTGCAGTGCGCGTCGGCCACCATTGCGCTCAGCCGGTGATGGATCGTTTTGGCGTGGCGGCGACGGCACGGGCGTCATTCGGGCTTTACAATACCCGGGCCGAGGTCGATACCCTCGTCGACGCCCTAGAGGAAACAAGGAAGTTTTTCAGCTGATGTTTGATGACCTTCGCGATCTTTACCAGGAAGTGATTCTGGATCACGGTAAAAGCCCGCGTAATTTTCGCCGGCCCGAGGACGCCACCTGCCTGGCCCACGGCAATAATCCGGTTTGTGGTGACACGTTGGTGGTCTATATCACCCAGGACGATAGCGGAAAAATCACCGATGCCGCCTTCCAGGGCCAGGGCTGCGCCATTTCGGTGGCGTCGGCGTCGATGATGACGGATATCGTTAAGGGAAAAACCGTAGAAAAGGCCAATCGCCTGTTCGAAGGCTTCCACAACATGTGCACCCGGGATGATTTCAATGTCGCCGAGCTTGCCGATTGTGACGAAGACGCCATTGACCGTCTGGTCATGCTGTCGGGGGTCAAGGAATTCCCGATCCGGGTAAAATGCGCGACCCTGGCCTGGCACACCATGCAGGCCGCGGTCAACGGCGATCAAGAAACTTCGACAGAATAGGAAACGCAGCATGGATTATTTAGGTATTCCAGATCACGGCGGCACGCCGGGCCCGGCCGAAGGCGAAGATTTCTCAGCCACCTCCGGAGAGCCGTTAGCCGACGGCGTCTCGGTGGCGGGCGAAGAGGCCGTCATCGAGGCCATGAGGACCGTCTTCGACCCTGAAATTCCGGTCAATATCTATGACCTGGGCCTCATTTACGAGTTTAAGATTGATGAGACGGGTGGGGTCAAGGCGGATATGAGCCTGACCGCACCGGGTTGCCCCGTGGCCGGCGACTTGCCAGGATGGGTGGCCGACGCCATTGCCAAGGTCGACGGCATCGGCACGGTAGAAGTGACCCTGGTGTGGGAGCCGGGCTGGACACCGGAACGCATGTCCGAAGACGCCAAGCTGGCGCTCGGCGTGATGTAGGCTTATATAATCAGCAACGAAGCTGGAGAATACCATGACTGATCAAACCCCGCAGATGATTACCCTGACCGATGCCGCTGTTGATCGGGTTAAAACCCTTATCGATAACAGTGATGAGCCGGTCCTGGGCCTGCGCGTCGGCATCAGCACCAAGGGCTGCTCGGGAATGTCCTACGTTTTTGAATACGCCAAGGAAAAACAGCCCTACGAGGAAGAAATCGACACCAAGGGCGCCAAGGTGTTCATTGATCCGATGGCGACCATGTATCTGGTCGGCGCCGAGATGGATTACGTCGAAGATAAGATGAAAAGCGGGTTCGTTTTCAGCAATCCTAACGAAAAAAGCCGTTGTGGTTGTGGTGAAAGCTTTAACGTCTAAAATCTGACTAGGTAAGTCTGACTAGGTAAGAACGGGCCCCTTGCCAATAATAACCTTTATAGAACCGGACGGCAGGCGGCGCGAATGTGACGCCGCTGACGGCGAGACCATTCTCGATGTCGGGCAACGCTTCGGGATTGACCTTGAAGGCTCCTGCGAAGGCTGTATGGCGTGTTCTACCTGCCATGTGATCGTCGGTGAAGATTGGTTCTCAAAGCTTGAGGTGGCGTCCGAGGAAGAAGATGACATGTTGGATATGGCCTACGATTTAACCAAAACGTCCCGGCTCGGCTGTCAGGTCGTTTTGAACGATGGGCTTGACGGAATTGTCGTCAGCCTTCCGTCCGCGCACCATAACCTGATGGACTGACCGTCATTTCGGTACCCCCATGACCAATTCCATTACCGGTTCTCTTCCCGTCATTCCCGTTCAGGACATCATCGCCTTTGTCTGGTTCATGGCGTTGTGGCTGGGCTACGGGGTGTTCACCGACCGTCCAAACCCGGACCGCCGTCCGGCCACACAAGTGATGCACGATTACCGGGTACGTTGGATGGAACGGATGCTGGAACGCGATAACCGCATAGCCGACGTCAATATCGTTATCGCCCATATGCGATGCGCCATGCTGTTCGCCTCGATCACGATCTTGGTCCTAGCCGGCGCGGTGACCATTCTTGGCAATCTGGGCAAGGCCAGAGAGGTGATTTCAGAACTGTCTTTCGCCACCGGCGCTTCGCAGGAAATGTGGGAAATCAAGGTCTTCGTGCTGATGTTTATTTTCGTGTACGCGTTCTTCAAGTACGCTTGGTGCCTGCGCCAGTTCAACTTTATCCTGATTTTTATCGGCGCCGCGCCGTTGCCGGAAGAGGTTAACGCCCGAGAGCGCCAGGATTACCCCGATCGCGGTTCGCGCTTGATGGCGCGCGGCATCAATGCCTATAACCGGGGCTTGCGTGCTTACTATTTCGGCTTGGCGACAATGGCATGGTTCATCGGCCCGGTGTTTCTGGCGGTGGCTGCGGTCTGGGTAGTGGCGGTGCTGTACCGCCGGGATTTCCGCTCGGTGGTTTTGAAGACCTTGATTGAACAAGAATCCGATACCCCTAAACCCATTTCCGAGTGACGATCATGAGTAACATGAAATTCGATAAACTCCCGGAGTCGACCCGCATCGTCGTTGCCATGTCCGGCGGCGTCGATAGCTCGACGGCGGCGGCGCTGATGGTGGAACAAGGCTATGAGGTCATCGGTATCACCCTGCAACTGTATAACCATGGCCAGGCCGTCGGCCGCGCCAATTCGTGCTGCGCCGGCCAGGACATCCACGATGCCCGGCGCGTCGCCGACAAATTAGGCATACCCCATTACGTGCTCGATTACGAAAGCCGTTTCAAAGAGCAGGTAATCGAGGATTTCGCCGCCAGTTATCTGGCCGGTGAAACGCCGATCCCGTGCATCCGCTGCAACCAGACGGTCAAATTTCACGACCTGTTGGGCCGGGCCAGAGAACTGGGCGCCGACGCGCTGATTACCGGCCATTACGTCCGCCGCGTTGACGGAACCCAAGGCCCGGAGCTTCACCGCGCCCGTGATGACGCCAAGGATCAAAGCTATTTCCTGTTCGCCACCACGCCCGAACAGCTTGAATTTTTACGGTTCCCCCTAGGCGGTATGGACAAGGCGGAAACCCGCGATCATGCCGAACGGTTTCAATTGCCGGTCGCCGATAAGCCGGAAAGCCAGGATATCTGTTTTGTGCCCAATGGATCGTATACCGGAATCGTTGAAAAACTGCATCCTGGCGCCGCCGACCCCGGCGATATCGTCGATCTGGATGGCATGGTGATCGGTAGCCATCAGGGCATTATCCATTTTACCGTCGGCCAGCGCCGGGGCTTAGGCATCGCCGGGCCGGAACCGCTCTACGTTATCCGGGTCGACCCGGAAACCCGGCGCGTCGTCGCCGGTCCGAAGGCGGTGCTGATGAAGACGCGCTTTCAGGTCGGCGAGATTAATTGGCTTGGCGACGGGCAGAGTCCGGAGACGGGCTTGGCGATGGCGGTCAAGGTGCGTTCCACCACCGAACCGGTGGCGGCAAGCATTGAAAGTCTAATTGACGGTGAGGCAGTAATCGTCATGGCCGAGCCGCAACCCGGCATCGCGCCGGGCCAAGCGTGCGTATTTTACGACGGCGACCGGGTTCTGGGCGGCGGCTGGATCAAACGGGAAGCTGCAGTGAGGTAAAGTCTCCTTTGACCAAATTCGGTCAATTTTTCTAATATTTCCTCATCATGGTTGGGCAAATAATAAGTAGAAGAACTAGAAGAGACCGAAGACGACGACGGTGAAGAAGAGGACGGCGAGGGGATAGAGCCCACGGGGGGTGGGAAAAAGAAGCTCATCCTCATCCTCGTCGCCGTTACGATTGTTTTGTTGTTGCTGATCGGCGGCGGTTTATTTATTTCCGGAATTTTAGATCCAATACTGGGCATTGAGGAAACCGATGGCCAAGGCGATGGCGCCAACTTGGGGGCGTCTTTCTACAAATTGGAAGACATCACCTTGAATCTCGGCGGTGATGAGGAAAAATCAAAATTCTTCAAAATCGGGATCAACATCTTGTTGAATAACGATTTGGATATATCTGTGGTAGAGGCCCTGGCGCCCCGTATTATCGATAATGTCACGGCCTACTTGAGGGAATTGAAACCCCGAGAACTCGCCGGTTCGGCGAATTTTGACCGGAAGCGGGAGAATCTTCAGTTGCGGATACGGGCCGCGGTCGCTCCGATTCAAGTGAGTGATGTTCTGTTTCATTCCGCGTTGATTCAATAATTATAAAAAAAGCACGTTATCCACGTTTTCCCCGTTATTAACAGGGGGTCACTTGACGGTTTTGGGCTACCCTGGGCCCTGGTGATTAGTTTTTTATGGGCGAGTATCCTCCCAAAACCTATCCCGCCGGACGCGGCGGGTTTTTTTCGCCATTGCGATTTATACTCAGATCCATGTTCCGACACCTCAACCGAAGGGCGGTGGCGGCGGTTTTCGCGGCCCCGGGGAACAACCGTGGTAAGGGTATTCTCACGTGAAAGGAGAGTGTTTCTTGGGCCTTGCGGTCACTCGGCGGGTTCCGTCGCCCCGCCATCCAATTCGTCCTGCAGGGATCCCAATTCACCGGCCCGCTCCAACGCCACCCGGGCTTCCAAGGCCTCTTGCTGGCGCGCCCACATGGCCGCATAGGTACCTTCCAAAACCAGTAACGAGACATGATTGCCGCGTTCGACCACGCGGCCGTCGTCAAGTACCAGGATTTCATCGGAGTCGATTACCGTCGACAGCCGGTGGGCGATGGTCAGGGTCGTGCGTTCGGCGGACACTTCCTTGAGGCTGGACAGGATTTCCTGCTCGGTGTGGGTGTCCAGCGCCGAGGTCGCTTCGTCGAATAGCATGATGCGCGGATTCTTGAGAATCGTGCGGGCGATGGCGACGCGTTGCTTTTCGCCGCCGCTGAGTTTTAGGCCGCGTTCGCCGACGGTGGAGGAATAGCCGTCCGGCAAACTCATGATGAAATCATGGATATGCGCCATCTTGGCGGCCCCTTCGATTTCCGTTGGCGTTGCGCCGGGGGCCCCATAGGCGATGTTGTAATAAATGGTGTCGTTAAACAGCACCGTGTCCTGAGGTACCATACCGATGGCGGCGCGGACACTTTTTTGGGTGACGTCCCTGATATCCTGGCCATCGATGAGGATGCGGCCATGGGTGGCGTCGTAAAACCGGAACAACAGCCTTGAAATGGTCGATTTTCCGGCCCCCGACGGCCCGACGATGGCGATGGTCTTGCCTGGCTCCACGGAAAAGGAGACATCATCCAGCACCGAACGGCGGGAATCGTAGGAAAAGGAAACGTCCTCGAACACGACTTCGCCGCCGCCCAAGGCCAGCGCCTTGGCGCCAGGGATGTCTTTGACCTCGGCATTTTCCTGCATCAGTTCGAACATGGTTTCCATGTCGGTCAGGGACCGTTTGATTTCGCGGTACACGAAACCGAGGAAATTCAGGGGCAGGAACAATTGGACCAAATAGGCGTTGACCAGGACGAAATCGCCAATGGTCATGGTGCCGCCGACAACACCCATGCCCGCCATCACCATGACGATGGTGACACCAGTGGCAATGATGGCGCCCTGGCCGATGTTGAGAAACGACAGCGTAGTCTTGCTTTTGACGGCGGCGGCTTCGTAATTCCTAAGCGAGCTATCGAAGCGGTCGGCCTCGTGGTCTTCATTGCCAAAATATTTAACGGTTTCGAAATTCAGCAGGCTGTCGATGGCCTTGGTGTTCGCTTCGGAATCGGTCTCGTTCATGATCCGGCGGTATTTGATTCGCCATTCCGTGATGACCAGCGTCCAAGTGATATAGGTGCCCATGGTGAGGAAGGTCACCAGCGCAAACCAGATTCCATACAGGCCCCACAAGATGAAGCAGACCATGACGATTTCCAGCAACGTGGGCAGCACGTTGAACAGCATGAAGGAGAGCAGGAATTCGATGCCCTTGGTGCCGCGTTCAATGGCGCGGCTGACGCCGCCGGTTTTGCGGTCCATATGAAACCGCAGGCTGAGGCGGTGCAGGTGCTTGAAAGCCTTTAAGCCGGCCAATCGGATCGCCCGTTGCGCGACCTTTGCGAAAACGGCGTCGCGAAGCTCACCGAAAGTCTGGGCAAGAATACGGGCCAGCCCATAGCCGACAAGCAACGCCACCGGCACTGCCAGGACGGCGGCGGTATTAGTGCTCAATGCATCGACGGCGTGTTTATAAAATATCGGCACCACTACGTTGGTGATTTTGGCCAACGTCAATAACACCATGGCCATGACGACGCGAACCCGAATCCCTGCCTCCCCCGGCGGCCACAAATAGGGCAATAGGGTGCGGATCGTCCGCCAATCTTTTCGGGGGCCGGTTCGAGACGGCCCGGGTTCCCTGTTGCGCATCGTTGTTCCTTGCTTGGGAGCCTTTGTGACGAAAGTGCCCGGATTAGATATATATATATATAGGTCCGTAAGGGCAGGCGTGGAGGGGGGCAGGGGCACCTATTTCAAAAGGCATAACTCGTTTACATCTATGCATATTTTCTTCAGGCTATTGACAGGTTGCTGAATTACTATCAGCCGATATTGGATATTGTCGGCTGATGTGGTGCGTTTCTCGCACTCTATGGGGGATTCCTTTATCTGATATCAGGATGAAGTCCTAGGAGTTTTGAGACATCAAAGATCGGCACACCTTTAGAAACAAGCCTAGAGGCAAAGGTATGCCTGAGATCATGGATGCGGAGGTTTTTATCTACGCCTGATTCCGTAATGCTGTTCAGACCTCACGATACATGTTCGTCTGAGGGAATACTCGGATATCCCTCGAAAATTACATGATCAAAGACCTCGCAGACACCATGCTGAGGGGTCTTTTCGTGGATATCGGATAATCTGAATAAAGGGTCAGGGAAACATACATCTGAGGTGTTTCGTATCTGCGGTGTAACGAGTTTCCACCGTGACCCCAGAGGGTTTTAACAGGGACATCTTCCCTGACTTCTCATTCTCCGCATTTTCTGTCAGACTTCCCCTATGAGAAATCTGACCGTCACACTCTGCCTCACCGTTGCCGTTCTTCTGGGAAGTGCGGGGGTGTCTTGGAGTGCTGATTTCCAAAAGGGTGCTACCGCATTCAAGAGTGGGGACAACACAACTGCTCTCCGTGAGTGTGTCCGTAGGAAATACAAAGTATGCTAACTTCAATAGATCACATCGTTCTGACAGCAAGTGATTTGGACAAAACCATTTCCTTTTACTGCGATGTTTTAGG
>PTLL01000046.1 GCA_002938315.1 Alphaproteobacteria bacterium MarineAlpha3_Bin2
CTTTTGGCCTATGGGTTGTCATGGGGTAGAGGTTGCCTATATTGAAATTTAATTCGGATCGACTTTTTTGGGATGGGAAGATGGAAAAGGCGACTTTCGGGGCGGGTTGTTTTTGGGGCGTAGAGGCAACCTTTCGCCGTATTGACGGCGTAAACGACGTGGCGGTCGGCTATTCCGGCGGGAATTCTCGAAACCCAACATATGAAAACGTCTGCGGTGGCAATACCGGTCATGCCGAGGTGGTCGAAGTGGACTTTGATCTTGAACGGGTCAGTTATCGGCGTCTGTTGGATATTTTTTGGGCTTGTCACGACCCGACGCAGCTCAACCGTCAGGGCTGGGACATCGGCAGCCAGTACCGTTCCGCCATTTTTTTCCATTCCCCGGATCAGGAGGCGGTGGCGCGGGCTTCTATGGAATCACTTCAGGGATCAGGAAAGGTGAACGGTAATATCGTCACCGATATTTCTCCGGCCTCAGATTTTTGGCGCGCCGAGGATTACCATCAGCGCTATCTGGAAAAACAGGGACGGGGATAATGCCGTATCACTGAAAAAGGGGTGGAGATAAACCCACCCCGGGGCCCATATGAAAGAACCCCCGAAAGGGGTCCTGGGTCATGCTTAAAAAGCCGGGGATGGAAAACGCCGAATTTCCAGGAACCTAGATTGGCTGTTGTTCGGCCAAACGCCGGGCCCTTTCCTTTTCCTGCTTGGCCTTTTTCGCGGCCTTTTGCTTGAAGGCTTTTTCCATCTTCTTCTGGTTGCGACCGGAATCGAACTGCATTTTTTTGCTTTTAATCATCACATTAACCCGCTGCTGTGGTGATGGGCCAGCCAGTGGCCGGATTGGGACTGCTCACCTTAAAAAAGAGATTTCCTAAAAACGAGGAACGGCTTAAGCGGCTTCCCCGCCGGAACGCCATGCTGCGGTGCCCTTACAAGTGGGGCAGACGCGCTGGCCATAATGCTCAGACACGAAATTCTTACTGCACATCAGGCAGGGCCGGTCTTTTTGTTCGTTTTGGCGGTCGGATTGAGGTTTCTTATTGTCATTACGGCGGCTTGCCATGGGGTAACTCCTACATCTCGAATTAGTGACTTTATTACATTATTATTTCGGAACAAAAGCCCACGCCCACGCAAATTGCGAAGCGAGTCACCGAAGTAACGTTTATTGGAACCAGTCCACCCCTAAACGTCTATTTAAGTACCAAAATAACCAAGAACACACCTTTTTCTGGCATTATATAGTATAAATGCTAGAAAATCGCAATAGTTTGGGGGCTATTTTGGGCTAAAAATTAGCGAAAATTCCATCTTCTGGGTGGAAAATTTCGCAAAACCGCTGTCCCGGTTAAAAAATATTACGGGCCGTTGTTAATTCCCTTCAGGCACCCAGGGATTAACCCTTTTCCATCACCGCGCAAAAGAACCCGTCGGTTCCGGTCGAGGCGGGGCTTAATCTCAGGCAAGGACCGGTCGGCGGCGGCGGCCCGCCGACGGTTTCGGCCCACACCTGATCGATGGCTAGGGGCATGAAATCAGTGTGATTTTCCAAAAACCAGGCGAACTGGCGCTCATTTTCTTCCTGCAACAGCGAACAGGTGGCGTAGATCAGCCGCCCCCCCGGCTTTACCAGGGTCTGGGCCATGTTTAGGATTCGCTGCTGGGCGACGATCATATCATCCAAACTGTCCAGGGAAGCTCGCCAGCGGGCGTCCGGGTCACGGCGCCAGGCCCCGGTGCCGGTGCACGGTACATCGGCCAGGACCCGGTCCATACGACCGGCATTTTTATTGACCCAAGGATCGTCGAGGGCGGCGATGACTTTGGTCCGGACGTTATCGGCACCTGCCCGGTTCAGTCTGGGGGTGATGCGTTCCAACCGATAGTCCGATATATCGCAAGCCCAAAGGCGCCCGTCGATGGCGCCATCAGTGCCCATGGCGGCGGCCAGCGCCAATGTTTTGCCACCGCCGCCGGCGCAAAAATCGACGACCTTCATGCCAGGCCGAGCACCGGTCAACTGAGCGATTAACTGCGAGCCTTCGTCTTGAACCTCAACCCAACCCTTTTTGAAGGCGGTGGAACCGGCGAGGCGGGCTTTGCCGGTTAATCTGAGCCCAATGGACGATAATGGCGTCGGTTCAACCTCGATATAGTCATCTTTCAGGGATTGGCGGACCGCATCCGGCGTCGATTGAAGGGTGTTCACGCGAAGGTCGACCGGGGCCGGTTGGTTTAAGGCCGACATTTCAACCGCCAGCCGTTCGGGCCATAGCGTCTTCAAGGACCGGTCCATCCAATCCGGATATTCCAAGGCCACCGGCGACGGCATGTCGGGGTGGGTGAGGGGGCGTCCGTACAGCGCCTCGGCCAGTTCTGCTTCTGGGTCGCTTAACGGCGCGGGGCAATGGGTGGCACCGTTGAAGATCGCCTTGGTTTCTTGCGGCGAGGATTTTATTTCCAGGGCCAGTTCGGCAATGATGCGGGTGCGCGGCCCGGCCTCCAGGCTGGACCCGGTGCGTCCGATCCACCAGTCCAGGCGCGCCCGGTGGCGCAATACGTCGTATAGGGTTGCGTGAATTGAGCGGCGGTCGCCGGAACCGGCATAGCGGCGTTTGCGGAAATAGACATCAGTAAGGCGATCGATGGGCTCTTCGCCGGACCAGATTTGCTCAAGCAGCTCGATCACCGCCTGCATACGAGCGCCAGGGGTCATGGATCAGCGATCCTTAAGATTCTGATCGATAATTGGGAGCCTCGCGGGTGATGGTGATGTCGTGGACGTGGCTTTCGCGCAGCCCCGAGGAGGTGATCCGGTTGAACTGGGCATTTTTCTGCAAATCCGCAATGGTGGCGTTGCCGGTATAGCCCATGGCGGCGCGTAAGCCGCCGACCAGCTGGTGAATAATGTTGCCGGCGGGTCCTTTATGAGGAACGCGGCCTTCGACGCCTTCGGGAACCAGCATGTCGCTATCGGTTATGTCTTCTTGGAAGTAGCGGTCGGCGGAACCACGGGCCATGGCCCCCAATGAGCCCATGCCGCGGTAGGACTTGTAAGACCGGCCTTGGTACAGGAAAACCTCGCCGGGACTCTCATCGGTGCCGGCGAACAGCGAGCCGATCATGCAACTGGCTGCCCCGCCGGCAATGGCCTTGGCCAGATCGCCGGAATATTTAATGCCGCCATCGGCAATGAAGGGAATGTCCGCCTTATGGCACGCCTTGGCGACATCAACAACCGCGGAAAATTGCGGCATGCCGACGCCGGCGACCATGCGCGTCGTGCAAATGGTGCCCGGCCCGATGCCGACCTTGACGCAATCGGCGCCGGCATCGATCAACGCCTTGGCGCCGTCGGCGGTGGCGACGTTGCCGCCGATAACCTGGGCGTAATTGGACAGTTTCTTGACCTTGTTCACGGTTTCGATGACGCCCTTGGAATGGCCGTGCGCGGTATCGACGACGATGACATCGCAGCCGGCGTCCAACAGCGCCTCGGCGCGGCCAATGCCGTCAACGCCGACGCCGGTGGCTGCCGCGACCCGAAGCCGCCCTTGTTCGTCCTTGCAGGCATCCGGGTGGGTCCGGGCCTTTTCGATGTCCTGGACCGTCATCAGGCCGGTGCAGCGGAAGTCATCATCGACCACCAACAGCTTTTCAATCCGATACTGGTGCAGAAGCCGCTTGGCATCCTCATGGCCGATATCATCCCGAACGGTGATCAGCGGTTTTTCGGATGTGTTTGGGGTCATCAGCTCGCTGACCGGTTGGTCCATATTATCGGCGAAGCGCACATCACGATTGGTCAAGATGCCGACCAACAGGCCTGAGCCCGCCTCAACCACCGGAATGCCGGAAATGTTGTGGCTTTCCTTGATCCGAAGCGCATCGGCCAGGGTCGCTTGCGGGGCGATGGTGAACGGGTTAACGACGATTCCCGATTCGAATTTTTTGACGGTGTGAACCTCGCCGGCTTGTTCCTCGGGCGTCAGGTTCTTGTGAATAACGCCGATGCCGCCAGCCTGTGCCATGGCGATGGCGAGCTTGCTTTCGGTGACCGTATCCATGGCCGCCGAGATCAGCGGGATGCCGAGAACGATGGACTTTGTCAGGCGGGTAGTGGTATCGGTGTCGGCAGGCAGGACGTCGGACCTGGCAGGCACCAAGAGGACATCATCGAACGTCAGGGCTTCTGGAAATGTCATGCCGCTTCTAGTCCTCCGCAAGACAGAATTGGCGCGCAATCATACACAGAAACCGGCGGTTGCCAAGTGGGGTGACGATCATGGCGTCAGTGTAAGCGCCGGCATACGTTGACCCCGCTTGGTCATCGAGGGCGATCAAGGTGCGCAGCACCAGATCGAAGGATTCGTAGACATCATGCAGGATCGTCGCCAGCTTCATTAATTTATCCGGCGCCAGTTCGGCAAAGCGGGTGAAATCGCGGATGAAAACCGCGTCGGCCCAAAAAATTTGGCATAATCCTTCATAGGTTCCGGTCTTCGACGCCAACGGCTCCAGGACCCTGCTGGTGAGGGGGTCGAACTTGTGGAACAAAAACCCGGCGCCGCGTAGGAACAATTCGACCTCTGAAAACAGTGGTTGGTCGACATAGAGGGGCAGAAATTCGACCTCCGAATGGATGGCAACGCATTCCGATAGGCGTTCCGGGGCATTTTCGAAAACGCATAATTCCCCGCCTTGGATGTCGATTTTCAGGTAATCCAAGTTGGTGACCTCGCTGACGTCATCCAGGCGTACGGTATTAATTTTTTCCCTTCGAACCACCGTGCCCCAATCGGGAAACTGGTTCAGGTATTGAAGCAATTCCTGGTTGGGCTCGAGCAGCGACGACATCCCGGGCGTCCGGCAGACCTTGAATTCATGCGTTTCGCCGTCGGCGACGGCGTGGGGGAGGTAGGTCTCGTTATCACCCTTGTTGGCTTGCAGGGTGGCCAACGCCTCGGGATTGGGCTCGAAGCCGGTGACCCTGGCCAAGCCCGCCTGCAATAATCTTTGATAGGGCGGGTCGGTGTCGATGGGGTTGGCGCCGATATCAACCACATCAATCGTCACGCCGGTGCCGAGAATTTTAGTCAGCGACGAGATGGTGGATGGCTCAGCCATCTTGGTCAGCCTTTAAAGCCCATCGCCACCACGTAGGTCTCGGCGGATTCCTTGCGGCTCGACGGCGGCTTGGCGTGTTTGATGGTGGCGAAGCGTTTTTTCATCTCCGCCAATAAGGTGTTTTCGGTGCCGCCCTTGAACACCTTGCCGACGAAGACGCCGCCGGGCGACAGCACCTCGCAGGCGAAATCAAGCGCCGTTTCCAACAATGCGACGATGCGAAGGTGGTCGGTGGAAGCGTGCCCGGTTGCCGGCGCCGCCATATCCGATAGCACCACGTCGGCGGGGCCGTTGAGGGCGTCTTTCAGCATTCCCGGCGCATCTTCGTCCATGAAATCGTGACAAATCAGGGTAGCACCGCCAACCGGGTCGGTGTCCTGAATATCGATGCCGACGACGCAGCCTTGGTTTCCCTTTCCTATGCCCTGTGCGTTGACCCGGTCAACAGCGACCACGGTCCAGCCGCCGGGGGCGGCGCCCAAATCGACGACGCGCCCGCCTGGTTTGAGAAAATGAAAGCGGTCATCCAATTCGATCAGCTTAAAGGCGGCCCTGGACCTGAGGCCGCGTTCCTGGGCCTCGGCCACATAGGGGTCGCTGAGTTGTCTTTTCAGCCAGCGGGTGGACGATTCCTTGCGGCCCTTGGACTTGCGCAGCCGTTGCGTGCGGCCCCGGCCGGAATCCGTGGTGGTTGCGGTCTTCTTGGTCATGGCGCTTCGATGGGCTCTGATGCGGCGGTGGCGATCATGTCCAACAACAGCCCTTCGCGAATACCGCGATCCGCCGCCGTCAGGTTCGTTGCCGGCCATTGGCGGCGAATCGCGGTAATGATGGCGCACCCCATGACAATCAAATCGGCCCGCCCCGGCCCGATGCAGGGATGATGATGGCGGGAGTCGTAATCAAGTCCTGTCAGGTTGGCGCAGATGGCCTTAATGCTTTCCATGCGGATGGACAGGCCATCCACCCGGGAGCGGTCATACCGCGGCAAATCCAGATAAATAGCGCCCAGCGTGGTCACCGTTCCCGACGTGCCTAGCATGTGGACGCGGCCGGCATCGATCTCGCTGGCAATCAGGTGACGGTCCTCGAACGGTTTCAGGGCCTCGGTGACGCGCGCGACGATGATCTCAAAGGTGTCCGCCGCCAAGGCGTCCTTGCCGAATTCCTCGGCCAGGCCGACAACCCCGATCGGCAGTGACAGAATATCCAACGCCTTTGGCGGGCCGCCTGAGGAGGTGTCGATCCACATCAATTCTGTACTGCCGCCGCCGATGTCGAATATCAACGCTTTGGGGCGTCCGGTATTCAGCAACGGCGCACACCCCGAAAGGGTCAGTTCCGCCTCATCAACGGCCGTAATGATTTTCATGGTCAGGCTGGTTTCGGACTCGACACGGTTGAGGAAATCATCGCCGTTGACGGCCTGGCGGCAGGCTTCGGTGGCGATGGCGCGGGTATCCATGACGCCGCGGTTGCGAATCTTTCCGGCGCAGATCTTTAGCGCCTTGATGGTGCGATCGATGGCTTCCTCCGACAGCCGTCCGGACGCCGCCAACCCCTCGCCAAGCCGGACAATGCGCGAATACCCGTCAATAACGAGAAGGCCGTCTCTGTTGGTGACACCGTCCGGGCGCGCCACCAGCATGCGGCAGTTGTTGGTGCCGAGGTCGATGGCGGCATAACAGGGTGGGCTCCCCTGTGCCGGCGAAGTGGCACTGGTATTGTTGGACCCTTTGGGCACGCCGTTTACCTACCTCGAACAGTTTTATTTCTTCTCCGGCCCTTGTTGGGCTTTCGACTATCTTAGAACGTCCCCGTCCGGGGTACAAAATGGTTTTGATTCCAGCCGGAATGCTCTAAATGAATGCGCACCGGCGACGCATACGGCGACTACCGATGGGGTGTCGTATAACGGTTATTACTCGCGGCTCTGACCCGCGCAATCGGGGTTCGAATCCCTGCACCCCAGCCAATCTACCAACCTCAATATGTAGCTCGGGCCGCCAGCCTGCGGGTCTTATCTTGGGGGAACGCCGATGCGGTGCGGCGGGCACCGATAAAGCCATTTTGATTCAGACTCTATTAATCCTTTCGGGCGATGCTAAGGGTTACAGAGGACGGAAAAGTTGGATCATGTTAATCAGAAAATATGAGCCCCGAAGGGCCACGCCGGAAGAAGTGCGCCGTTATTTTCTCCAATATTACTGCAATGTGCCGGACGCCTTGTTCGGCACGCCGATGGATATAGAGGGCTATTTGAACGCCGAGACGTTGGGCTGGCTGGGGCATTCGGAACCCGAACAGCGTCTCCGCACCGCCGCTTAAGAGAAGAATCGCTTTTCCCGTAATCGCCTCGCCCCTGGGCCGGGCTTGTGAGGGCTGGGAAGGGTTTTTGACGCGGATTTCCGCGATTTCCTGAATGCGTGCTTGTGGCGGGGCCAAGCGGTGATAGACTTCCCAGATGGCGCATTCGCCCCCCAATTTGACGGCCAAGTTTGATATCGGCATGCCGGTACGCCACCGGGTCTATGGATTCAGGGGCGTTGTTTTCGATGTCGATCCGGAATTCGACAACACCGAGGAATGGTACGAAAGCATCCCCGAGGACGTGCGTCCCCGGAAGAACCAGCCGTTTTACCATCTCCTCGCCGAGACGCCTGACAAGTCACCCTATATTGCCTATGTGTCTGAGCAGAATCTGGTTCCCGACGAAGACACCAACCCTATCCATCATCCGGCCATCGCCGAGTATTTCGATGTCCGCGCCGACGGCAGCTTTGTCGCCCGCGCCAAGATGAATTGACCGGAAAATCGTTTTAATTTTATTAGTCCCTGTCCGGGCTTACGCCCGTCCTCGCCTTTTGAAACTCTATCTCATTGATTTGTAGGGCCGAATTCCCTAGGTTGGGGCGCTGATTCTCCCCAATGACGGGCGGCCCATGAAAATCGTCGTGCAGAACTTCAAGACCGGAAAGCTTTCGGTGGCGGACGCGCCCAGGCCAGCGGTCCCGGAAAACGGTATTTTGGTCAGGACCACGGCGTCCTTGATCAGCGTCGGAACCGATCGCACGTCTTTGGAATTGGCCAACAAAAGCTATTTAGGCAAGGCCCTGGCGCGGCCCGATCTGGTCCGCCGGGTGATCAGGAAATTCCTCAACGACGGCCTTACGTCGACCTATAAGGCGGTTCAAAACGTGATCTCCGAACCCAGGACTCTCGGCTATTCCCTGGCCGGTGAAGTGCTGGGCGTCGGCTCAGGCGTCGAAGGCGTCGCCGTCGGTGACCGGGTCGCCTGTGCCGGGGCCGGCCATGCTAACCATGCCGGCGTCGTCGCCATCCCCGGAAACCTGTTCGTGCCGTTGCCCGATGACGCCAGCGATGAAGACGCCGCGTATGTGACGCTCGGCGCCATCGCCATGCACGGGGTGCGCCAGGCCGATCAGCAATTCGGCGCCACGGTTATGGTCGTCGGCCTAGGCCTGGTCGGACAGATCACGCTGCAGCTTTGCCGCGTCGCCGGCTATAAGGTCATCGGCCTCGACCTGGATGACGCCAAACTGGAACTGGCCCGCGCGCAAGGAGCGGTGCACGCTGCCAAGCCGGACGATGCCGCCCTGGCCGCCGATATCGCGGCGCTCACCGACGGCCACGGCGTTGATGCGGTGTTGTTGACGGCGGGGTCCAGGGATTCGGGCGCGCCCTTTGCCATGGTTGCCGGTCATTGCCGCGACCGGGCCAAGGTCGTCGTCGTCGGCGACGTCAAGATGGATATCCCGCGCGACGTTTATTTCAAAAAAGAATTGGAAATTCTGCAATCCCGGTCTTACGGCCCCGGCCGCTATGATCCCGATTACGAGGAAAAGGGCCGCGATTATCCCATCGGGTACGTGCGTTGGACCGAACGACGCAACATGGCGGCGTTCCTGGAGATGGCGGCGGCGGGGCAGTTGGACTTGAGTGCCCTGACTACGCACCGGTTCCCGATTGAGCAAGCGACGGATGCCTATGACTTGGTCACGGGCGACAAAAATGAATTCACCGTCGGCATTATTCTGACCTTTGGCATAGAGGCGTCGGAACAACCGACACCATCGACGACCCCCAAACGCAAGACCGAAGGAAAAGTCGGGCTGGGCATCATCGGCGCGGGCAACTTCGCCAAGTCGGTGCTGGTGCCGGCGCTAACCGGCACCGGCGGTTTCGATGTAAGGGGCGTGGTTTCCGCCCGCGGTATCGCCGCCGACACCATGAAGGAAAACACCGGGGCGGCCTATTCGGGCAGCGAGGCGGCTGCCGTGCTGGATGACGCCGATGTCGATGCCGTTGTCATCGCCACCCGCCATGACAGCCACGCGTCTTATGTCATTAACGCCTTGAACGGCGGTAAGCATGTGTTCGTGGAAAAGCCCTTGTGCCTGACCCGTGACGAACTGGCCAAGATCGAGGCCGCCGCCAAGGAATCCGTGGGCATTCTCATGGTCGGGTTCAATCGGCGGTTCAGCCCCTACGTCAAGGCCATCCGGGATCACTTCGACGGACGCAAGGAACCACTGGCGATGATCTATCGCATCAACGCCGGGCGCATTGAATTGGATGGTCCGTCGGCCTGGGTCCACGACCCTGGGTCCGGCGGCGGGCGCATTATCGGTGAGGCCTGCCACTTCATCGATACCATGCAGGCGATCACCGGCGCGCGTCCAGTCGACCTGCACGCCACCGGCCTCAATCCCCGGCGTGCAGACCTATCGGCTTCCGACGTGGTGACGATGACCATCGGTTTCGATGACGGTTCGATGGGCACGGTCCATTATTTTGCCAACGGCAACACAAGCTTCCCGAAGGAACGGCTGGAAATTTTCGGTCAGGAGAAAATCGCCGTCATCGATGATTGGCGGTCCCTGGACCTGATCGACGGCGATAAAACCAAGCACCAAAGCGCGCAAACCATGCAAAAGGGCTTTGCTGAGGAAGCGCAGGCGTTTTTGGAGGGCTGCCGCAGCGGCATCGCGCCGATCCCGGCGTCGTCGTTGATCGACACCACCCTGGTGACGCTGCTGGCGGTCGAAGACCTGGCCGGCGCCTGGGATGAGACCCTGGACTTGGGCGATTAGGCCTAGTCGGCGCTGACTTCTTCCAGCAACCTGCGCATGAAGTCTTCACCCTTGGCGATTTGGTCCAGCGGAATGAATTCGTTGGGCTTGTGGGCGACGGCAATATCGCCGGGGCCGCAGACCACGGTCGGGATTTGGACGCGGGTATGGAACAAACCGGCCTCGGTGCCGAAGGCGACCTTGGCGTGATCGTTGCGCCCGGCCAACGCCTTGACGAAGGCAACGACATCTTCGCCCGGATCCATCTCCAGGCCCGGCATGTCGTTATAGCACTCAATGTCGATGCCGGTCTCAGCACTGACGGCGTGCATTTTCGGTTCCAGGGTGTCTTTGGCGTATTCCCGGATTTCGGCTTCCAGGGCATCCGGGTCATGGTTAGCCAGGTAGCGGAATTCGAATTCAACCCGGCACGCGTTGGGCACGATGTTGAGCTGCACACCGCCGGAAATCACGCCGGTGTGCACGGTGGTATGGGTGATTTCGTAGAGCTCGTCAAAGGGGCCTTCGGCTTCGATCCGGCGCGCCATGTTTTTCATGTAGGTGATCAATTCGGCGGCGTATTCGACGGCATTGACGCCCAGGGGCGCCAGTGCCGAATGGGATTCCAGCCCGCGAACATTGGCGATAAAGCTGCGTTTTCCCTTGTGGCCGGTGACCACCTGCATTGAGGTCGGCTCGCCGACGATGCACATGGCCGGTTTGACCGGCATCTCCTTGAGCTTGTCGATCAGGCGACGCACGCCGATACAGCCGACTTCCTCGTCATAGGAAAAGGCCAGATGAATCGGGGTTTTGAGGCGGCGGCTAAGAAATTCCGGCACGAAGGCGAGGGCAATGGCAATAAAACTTTTCATGTCGGCGGTGCCACGACCGTAGAACTTTTCGTCCTTTTCGGTGACTTGGAAGGGGTCGGTGTCCCAAGCCTGGCCATCCACCGGCACCACATCTGTGTGCCCGGACAACATGACCCCGGCTTTGTCCTGATCCCCTATAGTCGCGTACAGATTGGCTTTGGTGCCGTCTTCGTTATGGACCAGCATGCTCTCGACCCCGTGGCCGGTGAGATACTCCTGGATAAAGGCGATCAGTTCCAGGTTTGATTCCCGGCTGGTGGTGTCAAAGGCGATCAGGGTCTTGATCAGATCGAGGCTTCGGAGGTCGGCCATTTTTTCTCGTCTGGTGTGTTAGACTTGGACCACTAGGGTGCTCTAATTTGACGGATCGGCCCCAGATTGCAAGCCTCGGTGGGAAATGGACGAAAACCTGCAATCGAAAATCCGTGAAAATCTGGTTGCCCGCCGGGCAAGCCAGTTTCAGTGGCTGGCCGATCTGGTCAAAACGCCTTCGGAAAATTTGGCCGGCGGCGGGCATGGAGATATGTCCGCGATCTCGGAGTTGACGGCAAAAGCGCTGTCTGCACTGGAATTCGGCGTCGAACGGCACACGGTGATCCCAGAGACCCAGGGGACCTCGAACGGCGCCGCCGAGATCACTAATCTGGTGGTCCGCCATGAATTTGCCGCCGGCCCGGTGGTGGCGCTTGTCGCCCATGGCGGCACCAAGCCTTGTGGCATTAGAAGTAATTGGAGCGTCGATCCGTTTGGCGCGGAGATCAAGAATGGCGTCTTTTATGGTCTCGGCGCCTTGGCAAAGGCGGATTTAATCGCCTATGCCCATGCCCTGGCGGCGATGCGCGATGCGTGGCCGGACCTGTCGGGGACGGTGGAACTACACTTTACCTTCGATGGCGAAGCCGATGGGTTGTGGGGATCGAAGTGGCTGTTGGACAACTCCATCATTAATCCGGATTACGCGCTCGGCAGCGGCTATGCGTACGCCATCGGCACTTCGTCGACGGGCGATTTGCAGTTGCAGGTGGAAATCGAAACCATGCCCGGCGGCGCTTCCGCCGACCCCATGGAGGCGGCCTCAATGGTGATGGATGCGCTCTATGCATTGCGACGGACCTATCCCGGTATCCAGTACGAGATCCCCGGCATCGGATCGCCGTCGCTGGTGATCGGTCAGATCAAAGGCGGGGAGCGTCCCGATGCCGCCCCTGAACGGGTGACCTTTACCCTGGATCGACGGCTGCTCCCGGACGAAGATCCGGCGGCGGTTGAACAGCAACTGACCGACTTGATCGCCATTGAGGCCAGCCGGACCTTGGGCATCACGTGTCGCGTCAATCGGATCAAGCTGTCGCGGCCGATGCGGCCGGGGCCGGGCACCGATAACCTGGCCGGTGTCCTGGGACGCCAATCGTCCAAGATTATGGACGTGCCGGTTTCTGTATACGGCGTTCCTTACGGCGCGCCGACCCGCCATTACGCGCCGATCGGCATTCCCAGCGTTCTCTATGACGCCGGCCCCGAAGCAGGGTCGGATGGCTTTCCCGGCGGCCCGGACGAATGTCTAGTGTTGGATGATTTGAGAAAGGCGACGGAGGTTGTCGCCCTGACGCTGGCTGAATTCATGACGCCTGCGGGTTAAGAAGGGGGGCTAGGGAGAGATCTCACCCATTCAAGCGGATCGTCGGGGGCATTGTCAGCGGGCATCAAGCCGACGGCCAAGGGGGCCAGCGGGCCGCGGCGGATGAAGTTCAAGACCTTGGCCGGATGCTTGACGCCATAGGACGGCGATACCCAGCCATCGCCGAGCGTCGCGGTCCAATCCCTTCCCATTTCGGCGACAAACACGAATTCCCGGCCACCGGCCTTGAGCCGCCATGGCCCCGTCCCGTTTTCCTCGACCTCGACACCGAGGGCGAAGTGAAAAGGAATCCGGACCCCGTGTTCGCCAGCCCCTTCGAAACGGTCGATAATGGCGAGCCGGTGGTTGGGTTTGTCCAACAGGATGGTGCGGACCGGTGTAACGGATTGGGGTAAACGGCGGTAGCCGCTGTGTGCGCCGACGAACCAATCGGTGGTTTCCGAGGCGCTCCAATGGCGGACCTGGGGGGCGGCGTCGTCGCGCAGCGACCACAGGTATTCCGGTTTGACGAAGCGGTTCTGTTCCTCGCCGCCGATGATCGGCGTGTTGTGGAAGCCGGTCGAGCGGAAATCGTTGCGCCACTGCGGGTCGGCGGAATAGACGTAGGTTCCGCAATCGGTAATTAGCGGCACCCCCGCCAGCGCCACCTCGAAGGACAGGCAATCATTGTGGCCGTGGCCGCCGCGCCCGGCCATACCGACCGGGCCGCCATCGATAAAGACGTGGTCCGAATCGTTTCGCATGATGTAGACGCCGCCGTCCGGGAAATCGCGGGAGAAGGGGAGTGCCGGCTGGTCGGGAACGGCGCCGGCCGCCGCCGGCCCCAATGTCCAGAACACCTCGGGCGTCGGCCCCGATGCCTGCGCCGCCAGCCCGTCGTCGCCGAAGGCGTGGCCGATGATGGCGATCAGATAGCGGTGGTCAAAGTTTTCAAGGCCACGGAAGGGCAGGACACGGCCATCATCGGCGTCACCCCACAACGGCACGGCGCCGTCCGTGCGGCTGTAGGCGGTGGTGAATTCGGCCATCTTTGTAAGCCGCCCGGTGTAATCCTCTGGCACGTCCATTTTCAAGGCGCGGCGGTATAACGCCGGCAACAGGAAGATTTCCGTGACCAGCCGGTGATAGGCGGTGGAGACTTCGAAATCGACGCCGTCGGCAAAGACTTGCTTCGGCAGCTCGTCGGTGAGGATTTCCCAGCCCCGTTGCTGCCATTTTCGCGGCTGGGCGCCGTCGCCGAAGAACAAGCCGACGGCGACAAGCCCGGCGGCGTCGGTGATCAGGTGATTGCCGTTGATGTCGGACCATTCCAGATGCCGGGCGGTGAAATCTCCGTGTAAATACAACAATTTTAGAAAATCCTTGCGGAAGCCGTCATCCTGCCACGCGGCGGCGTGGTGAAAGACATGAAACAGCCAGACCAGGGTGATGGAGCGCAGCGCAACATCCATGGTGCAGGCCCAATTGACGCCCCGGGACAGTGGATTGGCCGCCGCCCAGTCCTCGATGACGGCGCGCACGGCGTCCGCGAAGCGTTCCTCGCCGGTGATCATGTAGGCCTGGCCCGCCGGGATCAGCCATTGCAGCCGCGACAATTCCCACGGCACCTTGATGTCGCTGTCACGATAGAGGTCCAACACATCGATGCGACGCGACGGGAGCAGCGGCCAGGAGTGACCACTTTTGAAATCTTTGTGCCAATCGATGGCCGTGCCAAGCGCCGTCGGCCCGGAACCGAGGAAATCAACCCGGTGGGCGATGGCGTCTTCGGCGGCGGCAAGAATGCGCGCCGTCTCGCCGGTGGAGAGATCTTCGAGACTGTCCTGGTCCACCGGTCCCAAAAAAGCCGGGAACGGCGCCGCTCCCAGCCGCGCCCATAGGCTGTCGAGGTTTTCTTCGCCGAGCAGGCCAAGCAGGCGGTCGCCGTCCAGCCACCGCACCCGCGACGGCGCCATTCGCTGGTCCAATTCCGCCCCGGCCTGACGCGCCAGCCAACGCACAATCACATGCGGCGGTTTGCGCCAACCCCGGCGGATGAGTTCAAACAGGCGTTTCGTCATTTTCCCTATACTCAATTTTGGCCATCTCTCTTAGTTTAGGGAGTTCGATTTTTATGAAATCCCAGATCAGTTCGGGTCGAATAGTATCGTAGTCGTGACGGAGGATGCTTCCGAGACGTCGCAATGCTTGAAGGTTTATATCCGTATATTTTTCATCAAACTGATCGCCAATTTTTCGAGCTGCTTCCGCAATTCGTTCTAGGCATCGTTCAACGCCATCGTTTAAAAGGTCATCGCCAAGAAATTTTATTTTTGTCGTTCCTCTGACGTGATTTTCGATCCGTTCGATATTTTCAAGAATATCCGCCAATCGTTGCGCCACATTTTCAGAAGACATAAAGAGCCTCCGCCTCGGCATTTTTCCGAATGCGCTGCTTCATTGTTTGGTGATCGGCAACGTCCACATCGACGCTGGGAAAAGTTCGTTGGATAGAGTCTTTTATGATCCCGATGACGTTCACGTAACCAAACAGTCCTCCGATTTTTTTTGAATCGAAATCGATAAAAATATCAATGTCACTGTCCGGGCGATCTTCCCCGCGAGCCGTGCTGCCAAAAATAGCGGCATGATCGACACCGGCGGTGATTAGATTTTTCTGAATGCTTTTCAGTGCTTGAGCAGTTGAGGCTAAACGATTGGCTGTGATGGGATAATTGGGGTTCTCGCGTAGTGCCCTAGCAAGTTCTCGCATAGCAGGTTTCGTCACCAATGGTACTTTCACCGTCATGTCAACGATGCCTTGGTCACGGAGTTTTCTTCGGCGCTTTCGCTGTCGTTCGGCCGCTGTCGTTGTCATTTTCAATCGTCCTAACTTACAACACGCATCTTACATTGTGACGTGTTACAAGGTAAAAAACAAGTTACGAAAACTTATTTAACAATTAACCCGACTGTGTCCGTCGTCATATAAATTGGAACAACAAGCGGCCAGATCCTCCTTTAGATCAGGCCGCTGGTTGTTCCAATTTATATGACGTTAGACAACCCGGCCTTAAGATCGTTTGCCCGGCAGATGCTTTTGAAGTAAAGGCGGCGATCCGGTCTGCGTTAAATCAGGAGTCACCCAATATATATCCGCATGGGTAAAAAGAACGAACCTCTGGTCTATGACGAGGTTCCCGGCAACTTTGAGATCGGCAAAGGGGTGCGCCTGGCCGAAGGAAGCCGGGTCTGTCTTATCGGAACCGGCAATATAATACACGAGGTGGTTGCCGCCGGGCGGCGATTGAATGGGGAAGGGGTGTTTCACCGGATACCGGCGGTGGATCAAAGTCCAATTTCCCGAAGATGGCGTCCCCAATTTCGCGCCCAACAGCATTTGTGCCCGTAATCGGGGACGCGATTGATCTTGGCGGGGGCGGCCTTGGGGAAGGATCGCAGGAACGATTCGGCGACCAATGAGGGGACCGTTGAGTCGTCTTCGCCAATGAAATGAATTTGTGGCAGCGCATGAAGGCGGGCCGCGACATCCTTCGGATTCAGAGAACCCGATAGTGGCGTTATCTCATGGTGACGGGTCCACGCGACATGATCCAAGGGGCTTGAGATCGTCACCAGAAGAGCGACGTCCTGGCGCCGGGCGGCGACTAGGGCGGCAATCGAGCCCCCGCCGGAATACCCAAAAAGGCGGATCCGATTCGCGCCAATGGCGAATTTGTATTTATCGATGGCCTTGGTCATCGCCTCGACTATTTCCGGTGCAAAGCGGCCGCTGGTCCAGTACCGGGTTTGACAACCGGTCCAAGGAGGGGTGCGCTGGTATTGACAGGGACGGGCCAGATACAGCACCGTCGGTTGCCGGTCGTTGAACGCGAGGTGAAGGCCAACTGGATTTAAAGGTGTAGGGTCCTTCGAGGGGGTGGAGATGTTCTTCCAGGCGAAGCCGTCCCCCTCAATATAGACATGAAGGATAGGAGAGGGGCTGGCCAACGGTCGGTAGAACCCTACGAGACCACCGACGGTCGGTGAGGCAAAGAATGTTTCCCGCCACCCCTTGGCGTTGACCTCACCACGGATTGAATCCGCCGGATCGAAAATGAGATAGGAACGGCATGAAACGAGGACAAATGGGATTAGTAAAAGCAGAAAGGCCCGGCGGTTAAGCCGGGCCTTTCCATGGATATGAGTGTGTTTCACGTATTGGAATTAGAACTCACCACGGAATTTCAAGAGCGCTTTATGCTCTGTAAAATTCTCGCGGAGAAGAACGCTCTGTCCTTCAATTCGTCCTGAGAAGCCGGGACCAAAGTTGAAGGTCGCACCTGCACCAACCCTTAGTCCGAAGTCGTCATCATCGGGGGTCGTTTGGCTGGCGGCAACGGCGACAGTGTCTTCCTTGCTTAAGTCGAATTCACCTAGGACCGATATGAAGGGGACAACCCCGTCAAGATCGTATGCAACGCGGGCACCGAC
>PTLL01000047.1 GCA_002938315.1 Alphaproteobacteria bacterium MarineAlpha3_Bin2
GTAAGTCCAGGTGACTTCCTTGAAGGCGTGAAAGAGCGTTGCGCCGACGACCGGCCCCCACAGCGTCCCTTTGCCGCCCAACAGGCACATGATGACCATGAAGATGCCGAAGGTGACGGTCGGGAACGCCACCTCCAAAGGTTCGATAAAGCCGATCATGTTGCCGAAGACGGCGCCCGAGATGCCCAGGAAAAAAGCGGCGATGGCCCAGCCGGTGGTTTTGTAGCGCATGGTATGGATGCCCATGCCTTCTGCCTTTTCCTCATCGTCGCGGATGGCGTTGGCGGCGAGGCCGAAACGGCCGGAATAAAGCCATCTCAAAAAGGCAAAGGTGCAGATCGCCGGAATGAAACTGAGCGTATAGAAAAACAACGCCCGGTCATCCGGCTCGCCCGGGAATACCGGTAATGCGATGCCGCCGCCGCCGCCGACATATTCCCAGGCGCCAACCAGTTCACCGGCGGCCAAGGTGAAGCCCAGCGTGCCGATGGCGAAATACGGCCCACGCAGCCCGAACACGACCCAGCCGAAGATGATGGCGAATACCACCGAAGACAGGGCGGCGGCGATAATGCCCAAAAATAGACCGGTGAAATACTGCTCGGGCGTGAATTCGACTTTAACGGCGCCGGACGAAACCGTGTATTGCGCGACATCGTAATAAAGGCCGATCTGCACGATGGCGCAGACATACATGCCGGCGCCGAAGAAAAAGATGTTGCCGAGCGAATTATAACCCATTTGCCCGCCCAGAATATCCCAGGTCAGCGCGAACAGGATCATCACCCAAAGAACGGTGATCTGGAAGGTGAAATTGGGGAATACGAAGGGTGCTAAAATCCCCGCGAGCAGGAGACCCGCGTAGAGGAGAAATTTTTGTTGTGAGAGGCTCATTGAACCGCCTGGCGATGTTTGCGTTGTTGAATTTGCCGCACAACAAGAACCACGACCAGCAAGCCAACCACGGTAAACTGCTGCAATTCAGCGCCGAATACGAACCCGGCGTACAATTCCGCGCCGCCAAGGCCCAGCCCGGCAATAATCACGCCCGGAAGGTTACCGAGGCCCGCCGCGGTGACGATGACGAAAGACCGGATCGAATAAGCGATGCCGAAGAACGGCTGAATCACCCAAATCATCGAAATCAAGGCGCCGGCGGCACCGCAAATGGCGGCGTTCAAGGCGAAAGTAAAAGCATATATCCGTTCCGTATCGATACCCATGACCTTGGCCGCCCGAGGATCCTGCGCGGTGGCGCGGATGGCTTGGCCCATGCGGCTTAATTTCATGAAGCTGATGACCATCGCGGCCAGGATGGCGGCCAGGACTAGCCCTATGAATTTGATATTAGCGACGGTGACCATGCCGTCGAAGAAGGAATTAATGGCGAAGCCGGATATGGCGACCCGAACCTCCGGCCCGAAGGCCAAATTCAATAACTGTGCAATCACCAGGGCGAGACCGAAGGTCGCCAACAATGAAGTGAACAAATCCCTGTTGATGATCCGGCAGATGATGGTGATATAGATGAGCCAGCCGAAGCCGAACATGATAACCATGGCCACCGGAAGGCCGAAAATCGGATGAATGCCATAGGTCGACAAAAGCCAGGCAATATACCCACCCATCATGACGAAATCGCCCTGGGCCAGATTTTTGACGTTCATCACCCCCCACACCAGGGCCAAGCCATAGGCCGCCAAGGCAAAAATGGCGCCGATGAAAAGCCCATCAAGCAAAAGCTGAATATTCAGCAACGGCGCCTGGATGAGCAGGGAAATATTATCCAGCATCTGCAGGGGGCCTCCGTATTAGAAAAACGTCTGAATAAAACGCCGCCCCCGCCAGATAAGCGGGGGCGGCATGAGTATTTTGTCACTGCACCCTTATAGGTGACAGCAAATATAGGTGACAGCAAAAAAGGTAGCTACTTCCGTGGCCATTCGACCGGGTGCGACGCCCACTTAGACGGCGCCACGACGTTCAGTTTTCCGTTCTGGATCTGGCGAAGAACCATCGGCTTGGCGATATTGTTGCCGGCCTTGGAAAACTTGATGTCGCCATAGAATGTCTTCATGTTCGTTTCCGACAGCGCTTGGCGGACCTTTTCGGTATCGAAGGATTGCGCTCTTTCAAAGGCGTCCTTCCACACCATCACCGCAGCCGAAGCCTGGGCGGACTGATAAGGAACGTTCTTATAGCCATCGTAGGTGGCCTTGAACAGCTTGTTCCAATCGGCAGCGGATCCAAACAACTTACCAGAGTAGCTAAGGGTTTCCGCCCACTGAGTCGGGCACAAGAAGCCATTGGTTGATGCGCCGAAATTTTTGATGACTTTGGCGGATTCACAATGGGTCATGGCGATCATCGGTACTTTGATCTTCATTTCCTTGATTTGGCGGGCCGCCGTCGCCGCGCCCTTGGAGTGTCCGGAAATAACCAGCAGGTCGGGCTTAAGCGCCTTAACCTTGGTCAACGTTGCCGCCATGTCACTGAGATCACGGGGCAGCTTGTCGTCGATCACCGCCTTCATGCCGTATTTTTTTAAATCATCCATAACGCCGGCCCGAACATCCAGCGAGAACGGATCGTTTTCAAAGGCCAGGGCGACCCTGACGCTGGAAGGTTTCTTGCCGTTCTTTTTGGCGATTTCCGCGGCCAGCGCGATAGAACTTGCCAAATATTGTTCGGAAGTCGACAGAACCGCAAAGATGTACTTGTAGCCCTGGGTAAACAGGGAACGCGACGCGCCCTCGGCTTCCACCATCGGGATTTTGTACTTCTCGGTTATCGGCGCGATCGCCTTGGTGGTGGCGGAGCTGTATGGGCCGAGGAAAAATTTAATGCCGTCCTGCTTGATCAGACGTTCGGCCAACTGCGCGGTACGCAGCGGGGTCGATTCATCATCATAATAAATGATTTTTAGTTTATAGGCCTTGCCGCCGACCTTGACGCCGCCGGTTTCATTGATGCGTTTGACGGCTAGGTTATAGCCTCTTTTGGCGTGAATGCCATTGGTGGAATATTTCCCGGTAAAGGAAATCGCCGAACCCAGAGTAATAGTGTCGCCTTCAACCTTTGCATTGACGGGTCCCGTCGCAAGCAAACCGGCCGTTGCAACACCGAACGTTAAGGCGCGCAGAAATTTTATTCTAGTAGTCATGGTAACTGTCCTCCCTTGTTTCGTTATTCGAAACCATGAAAGGATTCAGCTAATAAAGCAATAATTATGTGTTGGTTTAGGGGATTTTCGACCGAAGGATGGCAACGGCTTAGAGAGCCTATTTCTTGGCGGCCGACTTGGCGCCGGGATCCCAAGCCTTTACGGTCACCGGCTTGCCGGTTTGGGTTCTGAAAATTTTAGGCTTGATGACCTGGGCGACGCCGGGCGTTTTCTCTGCCCGGGCAAAGGATAGGCGCATGGCGTCTAGGGAGATATTGGCTCGATTACCCCGTTTATGGGCTTGTTTATAGGCGCTGGTTTCCATAGTCATTTTATTCAACCTGTCGACGGAATGGTGACCGAAGCGGCGCCAGATCCCATCCAGGAAGGTTTCCACCTCATGAGGCAAAAACAATTGGGCATCGACCTCGGGCCGGCCCTTAGAAAAGGCGATGTAAATATTTGGCTCGACCGGCCCCAGTTCATCGGCAACGAAGGACGCCGGCATTAGCCTGCGGCCGTTATAGGCCACCGAGTAATACGCCTGAGCGATAAACATCAGCCGTTGGAGCTTTTGCGGCTGTAGGTATTCATTATCGCTCAATGCCGTATCGGCAAACCAAAACGCAATATCGAAGGCATTGTCTACATCGGCTGGCATCATCTTCCCCGAGTTCTATAAAGGAACCTCATAAGGCTTCGTTAAAAGCCCCTTGTGCCACGAAACTATTATAGATTAGGGGTGGACAGATTAAAAAATAATAAAAACCGCCGGCCGTACGGCGGTCCCTTTTTTGGCAGAGCGCAAATTCATATCAGGCGATGACATTGATGAATTGACGCTCCATTTCCTCGGTTGTTCTTAGCACTTCTGCATTGGCCCCATAGGCCGCCTCGGCCATGATTATATGGGTGAATTCCAAGGCCAAATCGACCTCGCCATCGGTAATGATCCGGGTAACCACGCCGCCGCCGGTGGAATGCTGAGATGTAGTCCGACTGACCGTTTCGGCACGAACGGCATGATAACCGGCCGTATTCTGGTTGACGATATTGTTGGCCGCGGCATTAACCTTTTAGGCATTGGCATTGAGCCCGGAAATCGAGACCGCAAGGGTTTGTTCTATACTCATGAATAGCCCATTTCACCCGAATATTTTGGTTTCCCAATTTTCATCCAATGGAAAATAACAATAATTTCCGGATGGATGCGGTGACGGCAATCACAGAATGTGAAAAAAATGTGGCTAGGGGTTTTGAATAGGTAAAAAAAAGAGGCGTCAACCGCCCCGGCGCATCAATAGTGGTGGTTGGGGGTGTTACAGAACCATGCTCACGGAAGTGCCAAGGATATTCATTTCCCCGCTGACCACCTTGGCATTGGTTTCGTAGGTGCTAATGACCATAGACACCAGCCCAGGAGTCGGGGGCTTTTCTTCATTCCGGGTGCCGTCGAGATTATCGGTACCTGCAGGACCACCGGTTTCAAGCATTGCCGCGAAGGCCTGCGTCGGGGCGTTAAGGCTGCCGGGATGATGGTTGAAGTTTTGATTTCGGCCTCCGTGGCCGCGATCAAAAGAGGACGGCTCTTCGAAGTGACCAAAAGCGGCACTATCAAAGTTAACGCCCTCACCGCCCGGAAGTTCCTCAACACTGGGACTGGAAGACGAAACCACGCGTGTCGGGGGTCCCAACCGCGTATTCGTTGCATTTGCCGGAGCCGGCAAAGGGCCAGCCCGAGGTATAACTGCCATTACTTAGTCCATCTCAACCAACTTGAATAAATCCTCCAAAAACGGCATACGCAAAACGCACCGCGCGCGCCTTGGGTGAATCTACATAACTCCGTTGTTTAAGTTAAAAGAAATTGGAAAAGTATCAAGAGAGTTGGGGTGATGAAAATTTACCTGGAATATGCATTATTCATTTAAAAAACAATGATTTATACAATTTTCCTAAGATGTAATTTAGTTGCTGATAGCGTGATTTCTGGAGATAAAATCAATTATTGGCCCGGATACGCCAAAATCATACAGATTGTTGTGCCCACCCCCTTGTACCCAGTGGCCTTCCTTGGGTTCTCTGGCTGCGTTGAATAGCCGCCGTCCTTGAATAGGGGGAATCACCCCGTCCATATCACCGTTGACGACGAAAAGAGGTGCCTTTAACTTGTCAATTTTGGCGATGGAATCGAAGTGGTCTTTAACCAAGAGGCGAGCCGGCACAAAGGGATAGTGAGACTGAGCGGCATCCCCCAGGGAAGAAAACGGCGCTTCCAAAACAACCGAGCCGATGGAAGCATTGTTTTTTATTTGATCCTGCTTCGCCCACTCAAAAGCCATTTGAACGGCAACCCCCGACCCCAAGGATTCGCCATACATCACCCATTGATTCGATGGAATGTTTTGATTTTTAAGAAATTCGAGATGCGCCCGGCCATCCGCATAAAGGCCCTGCTCGCTTGGCCGACCGGGATTTCCGCCATAGCCGCGATATCCCGCCAGCAACACGCCGAACCCGGCATCCAGATAAGGGCGAACCTTATTACCGCGGCCGGCGATATTGCCGCCATTACCTTGAAAATAAACGATTGTCGGCAAGTCCCCCTGCGCGGGGCGGTACCATGACGTCAGGGTTAAGCCATCCTCCGTGGTCAATCGCACCACCTTCATTTCCGGCACGCCACTAATTTCCGGAGACGGCAACGGCTGGGTGGGATGGTATATCAGCTCACGCTGGACCAGGTACAACCCACCAACAAGAGCCGAATAAACGCCAATGGCAATGGCTATAATATTGAACATGGCGTGGCCCCCGCTCAGCAAGCCCAGTGGTCCGTGGCGTAGACGAAATCTGCCTTAGCTAAAGTGGTCGGAAACAATTTCCCACTGCCCGTTGGCGTTACGACACGCCATCCCGTCCCCTGAGTGCACGGTCTTATCGAAAGACACGGTGGTGCGATACTGACGGCAATAACGGCCATCGGCGAGACGAAATGACCGGATCGGCCGGAATATGCCGGAATTCCCGGTGTCCGGGTTTTGCCAATCAACGACTTGGCCATCAGAAGTTTCCTTTAGGCCTTTCTGGGCAGAGCGTTCATAGGCGGCGAGATCGCTCTCCATTAAGGCCCGGGTTGTGTAATATCCAGCTGCCCCACCACCAATGGTGCCCAAGGTGGCAAAGGCGGAATTCATCAGGAGGCCGCCACCTAACTGAAAGCCTAAGATGCCACCGCAGCGGCCCCGGCGGCAGTCCCAAGCATTTCTTAGCGGTTCATGCTGTTTATATCCACGTCTGCGCAACCGCCAAGGTTACGGCCAAGACAATAGCAGTCATTTTATTATTCATAGAAACCCCCTCACCAGGAACTTGATACAGTAAAATCAAGTAATAATTTTTTTAATTTCCGGCGACACAATTGTAAATCGCAGCCACAGGTGTAAATAGTGGACAAACACTTAAAGACTGCCTAACAAATTTCGCTTTTTTGTTAAATCTTTGGCACTCTTCAGTGGCCATACTTATAACTACCGCAGGATTTGTCCCGTACTTATTATAACATATTGTAACTGAATCTATTTTTGTGGGTTCCTTGGCAAATGTCGGCGACCCTCGATTGAATTCTTCGGCATTGTAGACATAGGCATTGGTGTTCGTTTGGCCATTCCGCTTACTGTCTGAAGTACTACAGGCAGCCATTAAAATTGCTGGGATAAGGGATGCCAGGAGAATGCGCGGGAACCGAACCATTTGATTTCTATACCGCCTTTCTTGGCATCACACAAATTTAACAATGCTTAAAAGACCCTCAAGGACTTCGGCAATCCCTCACATTTACTGATCCGTAAAATGAGCAGCCACAAGATCGATCCCTATATGATCACGGATTATTTTACGAAGGGTAGTAAACCGGCTTTTTGGAGAGATGAATCTGCCACAAATTCGTAGCCCCATAGCAAAATTACTTATTCACAGCGGTGAAAAATGATAGTTTTTACGTTATATTTTGGCCTGAACGGCATTATAAACGCAAAAATAAAGAAAAATGGTAATTATGAAGGGGTAAAAAGGCTATTTTTTCATTTTATTTGATGATTAATGCCAATAATACCCAAAATTTTTCCATAAATGACCAAAAAATGATCATTTTAGACATCTAAATGGCTTAATCTTCATATATTCTGATATTCCCCTAAGCCTCCGATGCGTCATCTTTTTTCAGGTTTGCACGGGTTTCAACCAGGCCGTCGCATATCTCACGAATGGCGCCGGCACCGCCGTTTTTTTCGGTAATGATCAGGGCGGCGGCCCAGGCTTCGGGTTGCGCATCGGCAACCGCGATTGGGCAGCCGACGGCCTCAAGCAAGGGCACATCGTTAAGGTCATCGCCGATGTGGGCACATTCATCGAGGCCGATGTCCAGTTTCTCACATAAGCCTTCAAAAATGCCGAGCTTGTCTTCTACGCCCGTAAACACATGCTCAATGCCAAGTGTCGCCGCGCGTTCGGGAATTGATCCCGAAGCTCCGGCTGAAATAATCGCAATATGGACCCCGGCTTCCATGGCCCGTTTGATACCGACCCCGTCCTTGACATTATATTTGCGCTGGATTTGCCCATCGGCTGTGTAATAAAGACCACCATCCGTCATCACCCCATCAACATCCAGTGATAGCAGCCTGACACGGGAAAGTAGCCGCAATACCTCGGCGTCGCTGCGACTACGCCGGGAGGCGGTTTTTGGGTTTTCTCCTTGTTCGTCGTTCATGGCCGTTATTGGTCCTTCCCCATAGGTCGCTCCATTCAAGAATCGGGAGTTTACAATCTTGGCGCGTCGAAGACCAAAATTAACAGGCATTGCCAGACCAATGCGGAGGATATCATCCACCGCCTGGGAATTGTAGGATAGCGGGATAGGCATTGTTCAAGACCAAAGGCGCCCTCATGGCGGATCAGATGCCCAAACCGGCCAAAGTTCCCGAACCCGCTTCAGATTTTGGGCGGGTAAAGAAGCCAGCTCCGGACGCCTTCTCAAATCTTGAAGACGAACCGGGATACGCCAACCATTTTTATGATGAGACCTTCGGCGATCCCAACAAAATGACACCTGGGATGCGTGTGATGTTCACCTTATTGATGATTGGCGTCGCCGGTTTGATTTTATACCTCGGTCTGCTCATTCTCTATCCGGAACAGTTCTCGCCCAAGAACTGGATCGGCGCCACGGTGGACAAACAAATGTATTCCAACACGGAAAACCAGGCATTGGCCGGAGGCTTTGAACTAGGAGGCATCATACTCGGCATGTCCCCCACCGAAGCGCGGCACACATACCCTTCTCTGCGTCTAGAGCCAAACGCCGACGGCGGTCAAAAAAGGTATTTCCTGCATCATGACGGCGATTACCAGATCTTTTTTTAAAGGCTTGGGACACATGGAAAGGGCCTACTTGATCCAATCGCAACATGCTTTCCCCAAAGTTTCTTATATGGAGCTTCTTTCTGAGTTGGATGGCAGGTACGGTCAACCCACGGGATCTGAATGCACCGCCAAGGAAAAAAATAATTCCATTCAATGCAATCTGTTTTGGAAGATGACCGGTGTCCGCCTTACCGCGGAAATAAAAACCTCAGCCTCCAACGGTGGTGAGACAGCTCGAACTCTGCTTAGGGTTACCGCCACCAATATCCGCCCCGACAGTTTTTTTCACAAGCTCCGGAACAAGAAGGATCGGTTGAATTTAAAGGATTTGAAATTCCAAAATTAACCACTTCGGATTTCTCGCACGTCCTTGCCCGGACGCTAAATCCGTGTCAGCATTTTATGGATTCTGTAATAAGGAATAAAACGTGCGACGTCATCATGACATGGGCGGCCAAGACGCCGGGCCCGTTGACCCAGCCGAGCACAATCATGCCCCTTGGGAAAAACGGGTCGATGCCATTATGCGGCTTGTCGGTGACGAAAAGCGCCAGTTGTTGCGCGTCGACGAATTGCGCCGGGGCATCGAGGAATTAGGGCCTGGCGTCTATGATGAGCTGAATTATTACGAGCGCTGGATTTCATCGATCACCAATATCCTCATCGAAAAGGGCGTGATTTCCATCGACGAACTGGGCCGCCGAATGGAAGACGTCAAAGCCCGATGGGAAGCCTCCCCATGACCGCCCGCTATTCCGTTGGCGATAAGGTCCGGGTGCGCCGCGCCGACCCGCCGGGACACGTACGCACACCCACTTTCATCCGGGGCCACGCGGGTACCGTCACCAAGGTCGTCGGTTCCTTCGCCAATCCGGAAGAATTGGCTTATGGCCGCCCCGGCACCCCCAAACAAACCCTGTATTGGGTGCAGTTTCCCCAAACCGAACTTTGGCCCGATTACCAAGGCGGCTTGAAGGACACTTCCGTTGTTGATGTCTACGAATCGTGGCTGGACTCTGCTGAGGAAGGCGCGTGATGGGCAGTGAACACGGACACGATCATGAGCACGATCACGGCGATTGGCCCTACCCTCACCCCAAACAGCCAGACCTGGAAGACGGCCCGTTAACGCATCACATGGCGATGACCGAAGCCGTCGCCGAGCTGTTGATCGACAAGGGAATTTTCAGCGCCGATGAATTTCGCCGGCAGCTTGAGCTCATGGATTCAAAAAGCCCGGCCGAAGGCGCCCGCATGGTTGCCCGCGCTTGGGCCGACCCGGATTTCAAGGCCCATATGCTCGAAGACGTCAACGCCGCGGCCAAGGAAATGGATATCGATGCCGGCGGCATTCCCATCATGGCCGTCGAAAACACCCCAGACGTCCACAATGTTATCGTCTGTACGCTTTGTTCCTGCTACCCGCGAAATCTCATCGGCCTGCCGCCTGACTGGTACAAGTCCCGCGCCTATCGCTCGCGTATGGTTCGTGAACCCCGCGCCGTGTTGGCCGAATTCGGCACCGTCCTCCCCGACGATGTCGAAATCCGGGTCCATGATTCAACCGCCGACCTGCGTTACCTGGTCATTCCCAGGCGCCCCGAAGGCACCGAGGGCATGGATGAAGAGGCCTTAACCGCACTGGTCACCCGCGACAGCTTGATCGGCGTAACCCACCTGAAAACTGAATAAGGACAATACAAACCGTGGCATCCAACAGCAGCTACCAATGGGACGATCCGTTCCAAATTGAAAACCAATTCAGCGAGGAGGAACGGTTGGTTCGCGACACCGCCCGCGATTACGCACAGGACAAGTTGATGCCCCGCATCCTGGAGGCAAATCGTAACGAAAATTTCGATCCAGAGATCATGACCGAAATGGGGGCGCTTGGGCTTTTGGGCTCAACCCTGCCGGAAGAATACGGCTGTGCCGGGGTAAACCATGTGTGTTACGGGCTGACGGCGCGTGAAATCGAACGGGTCGATTCCAGCTATCGCTCGGTATTGAGCGTCCAGTCGTCACTGACCATGCATCCGATTTATGAATACGGCAGCGAAGAGCAACGAAAAAAATACCTGCCCAGGCTGGCGACAGGGGAAATGATCGGGTGCTTCGGTTTGACCGAACCGGATTTCGGCTCCGATGCCGGCGGCATGAAATCAAAGGCCGAGGCGGTCGACGGCGGGTATGTATTGACCGGCAATAAGATGTGGATTTCCAATTCCCCCATCGCCGACATTTTCATTATCTGGGCCAAGCTGGACGGAGAGATCCGCGGCTTTATCCTCGAAAAAGGCATGAAGGGTCTTTCTGCGCCCAAGATTGAAGGCAAGTTTTCGCTGCGTGCCTCGCCCACCGGCGAAGTGGTCATGGACCAGGTCTTCGTGCCGGAAGAAAACCTGCTGGGTACTGTGAAGGGCCTCAGCGGTCCCTTCGGTTGCCTCAATAAGGCGCGTTTCGGCATCGCCTGGGGGGCGCTTGGCGCGGCAGAATATTGCTGGCATGCGGCGCGGCAATACACCCTGGATCGCAAACAATTTGGCCGCCCCTTGGCCGCCAATCAATTGATCCAGAAAAAACTGGCCGACATGCAAACGGAAATCACTATCGGCCTTCAGGCCTGCCTGCGGGTGGGCCGCCTGCTGGATGAAGGCGACTGCCCGCCGGAAAACATCACCATGATTAAGCGCAATTCCGCCGGCAAGGCGCTGGACATCGCGCGCCTGGCCCGGGACATGCACGGCGGCAACGGCATTAACGATGAATTCCACGTCATTCGCCATCTCATGAATTTGGAAACCGTCAACACTTATGAAGGCACTCACGACATCCATGCCCTGATCCTCGGCCGTGCGCAGACCGGCATTCAGGCGTTTATGCCTGAATGATCAGATTAGGACGGCTCGATGGTTTCCGGTATTGGGGGTGTGTCAGTGATCGTGCTGGCCTGGCTTAATACGAATGCCGCTGACGGCACCAGGACGGCGGCCAAAACAGCCGGCAGCACCCAGCTTTCGGCGACGAAGAACGTCACATAGATGAAACTGGCGGCCATCATCACCGAAGCCATGACCTTGGCTTTCATTGGAATCACCCGGTGTTCATGCCAGGCCCGGATCGGCGGCCCGAAGGTTTTATGATCCCAAAGCCAGCGTTGAAATCGGACGGAACTTTTGGAAAACGCCCAAACGGCGATGATTAAAAAAATCGTCGTCGGCATTCCCGGAATCACAACGCCGATCATGCCGAGCCCCACATTCACCCAGGCAAAGGCCAACAACCCCCACCGAGCAGAGCATTGGGCAAGATTTTCAGGCTTAATTTCAGTGGACCTATCGGGATCCATGGCGAATTTCCTTAAACGGCGTCTTCCCCCCGCGCTAGTGATAGCATATAAGGCCGTGAATAATGGCTGAAAATATACAAATCACCGAAACGCTCCCCGTGGGTGCCGAATTGAGCGAGGACGGCCTGTGGTCTCAGGTATTGAATAGGCCTCAGGGAAGCGGCCGTCACCGGGCGCTGTTTCTAGACCGCGACGGCGTGATTGTCGAAGACACCAACTATCTGCACCGGCCCGAAGATGTCCGCATGATTGATGGCGCCGTCGAGGTTATTGCCACGGCCAATCAACTGGCCATTCCGGTGATCGTCATCACCAATCAGGCCGGCATCGCCCGCGGACTTTATGGCTGGAACGAATTTGTACAGGTTCAAGAAACGATTCTCGCAGCGTTGGATATAGGCGGCGCTTTCGTTAATGCGGTTTTCGCCTGCCCCCATCATGGCGACGGCAAGCCACCCTATAAGCAAGCCGACCATCCCTGGCGAAAACCCAATCCCGGTATGTTACAAGCCGCAGCGGAAAGAATGGCGTTGGATATTGCTCATTCATGGGTCATTGGCGACCACGCTGGTGACCTGGAAGCCGGAAGGACCACCGGGTTGGCCGGAGGCCTTCATGTCTTAACCGGGCACGGCGCAGACAGCGGCGAACGTGACGCCGCGATGGCATTGAGCCATGATGGTTTTCAGACCCTCACCGGCGCGTCCGTAGCCGACGCCCTGGAGGCCCTACCGTTATTCAAAGAAGTCGGCGTTTAAGCGGCCTCGGTCCCGTAACTGATATAATCGGACCAGGTTTTCTCGAGCGCCCTCAATCTTTTGCAAATTTCATCAATGTCATCGGGGTTGAGGGCTTCGATCAGCACACCGATGCCTTCTTTCTTACAGGTTTCGGTGGCAACGTTTAAATTTTCGGCCAGCGTTTCCAGCTCCACGTCTAATTCCGAAACTTGATCAACGATCCCGGCCATGACTTGGACCAAGGGGCAATTCAGGGCCTTGGCATAATCGATGGCTTGGTTGATTGAATCCCGAAATTCCCCTTCCAGGCCCGGCAATCCAGCCAAGCCGCGATTCCCGGCCTGCCAATCACCGGGCGGGGCGTTGATCTGAACCTGTTCAAGCCCGTGTTCAGCCAAGCGCCCGGCTAATTCGGGTGCTGGCCACTGATAGGAAAAATGATATTCAACGCCCCTGAAACCGGCCGCCGCCGCGGCGTCAATGCGATCCATCATTTCCAATTCCTGGAACAAATACCAAAGGTTGGCGGAAAACTTGGGAATTGGCCTTCTACACTCCTAAGCGCTTCTTGATTTCAGCGGCCACCTCAATGGCCGGGTTCAAGGGCGGATGGGACCAAGCCTCATACGCACCGGTGAGAGGCCGGGCATAGCCCAGTTGGTAGAGTTCCGCATGCAGACGGGCATGCTTCGGCACAGTCAAGGCAGACGGGGCGTAAATGTAAACCGGGCCGGTTCCTGCACAAGCTTCCGTGCACATGGAAACCGAATCCCCGGAAACGACCACCGCATCAGCCAAGGCCAGATAGCCATGATATGGATTGTCTTCTTCAGAGCCCGTATCCCAACGGAAAATTCGGTTCGGCGCGGTGATGGCGTCAATCAACGTTTCCGTTGCCTCTCCGGTGCGGCGGCTGGTGCTAACCAAAAGGGATCCCCCCGCCAACAAGGCCAACTTCGAAGCCTGCGCGCCCAATTCGCGGGCCATGTCCAGGGTAAAGCGCCGCCGCCGGGTAGAACCCCCGACGATCAAGGCGACCCACGGCCTTGCCAAACCATCAAATCGACCCTGCCATGTCGTTGTCTCCTGCGCCAGCCGTTGCGCGGTCAACCGATGTGGCGCGCCGGTAATGGGGATAATATTGCCGCCTTGGGACGGTTGGTCGTGGTTGGGCTGAGCGATCAGGGCAAATTCCCCAGCCCCGGCGCCCGGATGCATGATTTGGAACAGTCCGCAACCGCTGCCACCAAGACGACCAATCCGCCGCGCCACTGGGGCGGTGCGGCGCCCGGCGGCAATTACCACTTCCGGCCAAGGCGGCGTCAGTTGTGCACGGCTTAATTGGTGAAGCCCGATGAAGGAAGCCCCCAACACCGAATTGGGCAATGCTGCCCACGGCGAATAAGTAATTTCCTTGACCTGGTACTCCAGGCCCAGTGCCTCGGCGACGCCCAAACACTGGCTGCGATTGCCGGCGCGATCATCGGCCAACACCCACACCCGGGACGAGCCGGCATGGAGATCGGTATTCATGGCCGGAAAGGTCGCATAAAATGTTTGTCTAAGAAAGCATCCGCCCACTTTGGCGGGCGTGCTATAATCCACCCCCATGAGCAGCACCAACGCCAAATTCGGTCCCGGCGACCTAATACTGCACAGCCTTTTCGAATACCGGGGCGTAGTCATCGATGTCGACCCCCATTTCCTCGGCACTGCGGATTGGTATAACAATGTCGCCAAAAGCCGCCCGCCCAGGGACCGCCCTTGGTATCACGTCCTGGTCGATGGCAGTGCGGTCCAAACCTATGTCGCCGAGCGCAACCTGGAACCCGATCCGTCGGGCAAACCCGTCAACCACCCGGACATCGCCAACCACTTTGCCGGCTTAAGCGATGGCGGATACATGCTCCGACATAAAATAAACTAGGTCACGAATTTTTATTTGTCGGCCATCTGCCGCCCCCTTTGGAGCCCGGATAACAGGGGAAATAGGGTCCGAAAGCGGACGTCCCGTTTATTTACCCGGTGATTGAAGCCTTCAAATCCCCGAGGAATTCTTCGTAGGGTTTGGCCCCGCCGACGGCTGAGGTGTATAGCGGTTTACGGACCTGCCAATTGGATGCCGTCAGCACCGGGCGGTCGGAGATGTGGAAATCCAAACACGCCGCGTCCCACTCCAGGCCAAGAAAATCGATCAGCCGGCGGCTGGTGCCTTCCTGGTCGGCGACCATGTCTTCGTATTGAAGATCCAAAATGGAAAGCGACGGCGCTTCTTTCCAATACGCCATCAGCCGTTCGCAGGCCTGCTGGAAGTGCCCGATGTCACCGAGATCGCAGGCCCAGGCATGGGGCCCGGTAAAGTTCTGGCGATAGCACGAAAAGCCAGCATCCAGGGGATCGCGCCGGCAATACACAATATGAGCGTAGGGAAAAAGTAATTGGATCTGGCCGAGGTAAAGAAAATTATAGGGCGTCTTGTCGGTGATCCGGGCGGCGTCTACGGCGCCTTCGGTAAGCCGTTCCAGGTAGCTATCCGCTATTCCGGCCACGGTTTTTTCCCCATCTTCGGCCGCCACGGCCTCTGCTAAAGCGGTGTCTTCACTACAAAGAACACTAATAAGGTCCATTTCCCCCTTACCGGCGACCTGGGGGTGATTGGTGATGATTTGTTCGGCCAAGGTCGTTCCCGAACGCGGCAGGCCAACGATGAAAACCGGCTTGTCAGTTGGATCGCCGCCATCTTTCCTTTCTGCCATAAGATCGGCGTTGTATGCGAACTTGATCTCCAAAACCCGCCGATCGAACGCCTCGGCATCGAAGCCCAACCCCTTTCTTTCCAACAGGGTTTTCCCGATTTGATTACCGGCCTCGAAATCGGCGAAAGCAGTCTCGAAATTTCCTCGGTGATGGTTGATCTCTCCAAGCGCGAAATGAAGCTTGGCCCGGTCAGGGTCCGAAAGCCCTTTATCTGTAAACAAGGCGCGCATGGCCGTGACTTGGGTATCGTCAATACTATCGGCGGCGCCGGTGGCCAGATTGTATTGGGCGGTGCCCAGGGTTGGCTTGATTTCCACCGCCTTGCGGAAATGCTCGACGGCTTCGTCCAGTTGCCCCAACGCCAGGTATACGACGCCAAGCCCTTCATGGGCCTCGGCTAGGTTTTCCTGGGATTCCAAGATGTCACGGTAATGGGCCAGCGCATTTTCCATGTCGCCATCCTTGAAGTTGACGGCGGCCAAATTCAGGTGCGCCTCCTGATATCCGGGGCGGCAGACCATGGCCGCCTGAAAGGCGTCCTTGGCACCGGCCCAATCCTTTTTTTCCCGAAGGACATTGCCGAGGCTGTTGTGGCCTTCGGCGAATTCGGGATTGAGATCGAGGGCGGCGCGGCATGCGGCCTCGGCTCCCTCTAGGTCGCCAGTTTCGCGAAGGGCGACGCCTAAGTTGGCCCTGGCCATGAGATTATCGGGATTGGCGGCAATCGCAGTCCGATAGCATTCCACGGCTGCCTCTGGGTCACCGGCGCGAAGCGTTATGTTGCCGAGGTTGATGTGCGCCTCGACATAATTAACTTCAAGTTCGATGGCGCGGGCGGCGGCATCTCTGGCTTCATCCAGGCGGCCCTGAACCTCCAACGAAACGGCAAGATTATTATGGGCTTCGGCGTGATCGGGGTCCAAGGTGATGACATGACGGCAAGCGGCTTCGGCTTCCCACGGGCGGCCCAGTAGATTCATGATGGCGCCGCAGTTAGCGTGGATGGCCGGGTCGTCGTCGTTGCGGGTGATGGCTTCAAGGATTCGTTCGCCGGCTTCAACCATGTGGCCGCCGGAATAGGCGATCATTGCAAGCATGTGATAGGCCTCGGCATTCGCGGGGTCTTTTTGGGTGACGTCCTGGTACACCTTTTCCGCTGCCACCAGGTCGCCGGAATCGAGCAGGGCCTCGGCGTTTTTCATATCCGCCGCCACGGAGGGGTCGTTTTTCTGTGCGCGATTTTTCCCGCGCCGTAGCGCACGGCGTTCCTTGCGATTCACTTAAAGTATGCCTCCTCCCGGGATTCGTCCCGAAAGGTATATCAGTCTATCAACGCCCTGGCATCTTCCTTATTGGCGGCCAGACATTTGTCCCTGGTGACCCCGGCGCCGCTGACTTGGTAATTGTCATGGCTGACATTTGCCTCTAAACAGAAACGAGTGACTTCAAGGAGGCCCGATGGCCAATTCCCCTACCGATGCCGATGACGCCGCCGGTCTTGAAACGGCGCGTTTGCTATTAG